>NZ_JBEFRW010000010.1:0-175288 GCF_053483195.1 Mycolicibacterium sp. XJ2546
GGGGGGCCGGGGGGGCGCGGGCGCGGCCCCGCCCCCCCCCCCCCCCCCCCCCCCCCCCCCACGGCGATCATGGCGTGATCTCCGCGGCGCCGATCAGCGCCTCGTATCCGACGATGACCGATCGTTCGGCGATGGCGACGAACTGATTGCGCTGGTACTGGATCGCCTCTCGCACCGTCACCTCGCCACGCCAGCCATAGGTCAGACTCGTGCCGATCACAGTGTCACCCAACGGGGTTGCGTACCCGGCACCGAACACCCAACGCAAGCCCGCTGGCGTGCGTAGCACTCCTGGTTCGGCCGGATCGCGCACGATCATCCGCAGGTGCTCGGCGCGGGCGAGCAGCCCGACGCGGGCGTGGATCAAGCCGGTGGTGCCGGTAGCGGCGAAGCTTTCCTCCAGGTGGCCGACTGCTCCCACCAGATCATCGACGGCGGTCGGGCTCGGTGCGTCAGTCAACAGACGAGCGGTGAAATCGACTTCGATAGCGACGGGTTCCTTCAAGGCGAAGGTCTGTTCGGCACGCTCCCGGACCTCGCGCCTATCGAATTCGGACAAGTTCCCGCATTCCTGGAGGCGGTCGAACGCAAATGTGGTGATGGGCAGATAGGGGTCGGGGTCGTCGTCCTCATGCGGGCCCCCGGTTTTGAGATCGTCTTCGGGGTCCAGGTCGTCGGGGCTCACGCACCACGGCGCGCCCCAGATCCCAAAGGTGCCATCGCCGAGAAAGTTCTTGGTGCGGAACTGGACCCCGGAGGGCAACCAGTGCAGGGCTTCGCCTTCGGCGGCCTCGGTCCAGGTGGTCGCGGCGTTCAATCCGTAGGGACTGGCCGGTGCGACTAGTGGAGGGGTGAACTCGACGGGCAGAAGTGCGGTGGTCATGGGGCGGGTACCTCGATTCCCATCTTGTGGAGTGCTTCTCGTGCAGCGTCGGCGCGGGTCTGACGCGGCGGGCGGCGTTGGGTTGCCTGTTGGGCTTTCTCGATGCGGATCTCCAACTGGCGCGCGGCGGTGTCGACTTCGCGAAGCAGGTCACACAGCCTCTCTGATCTCGACACGACGCCGCGCAGCTCGACGGCGTCGGGCGGGAGCGCGCGGGCCAGTAGGTCGGCGAGCGGGGCGGTGTAGGGCTGGGCGATCTCGATGAGGTCGGCTGCCCACCGCCCCGAGCAGACCGCATCGGGGCCGATCGCCGGTTCTTCGGGACGCGGCGCGATGTCCATCAGGTGTTGGACTGCGGCGGTCTTGCTCGCCGAATCCAGGTCAGCGGCTACCTGTTCGAGGTGCTCGTCGGCTTTGATCTTTTCGAGCCAGCCCACGACGGCGGAGAGCAGTTCACCATGAACTGCGTCGACCAGATCGCCGATGCGGCCGGCGCATACCTGCGGGTTGGGCAACCGACTGGCCCGGCGCGCCAAGGGGCCGCAGATGTCGGCGATCTCAGCGGCAAGGTCGAACCCGCCGCTGTAGGTCACCCGCAGACCGGAACGGCGCCGCTCACGCAGTTCCTTCTGGGAGTACACCTTGCTCGGCGCCATGGCGCTTGGTGACTTGCGGCCACCGCGCCGGAGGAGCATCGGGGCCTTCATCGGGTCACCGCCCCATGCGCGTGGCGCAACATGTCAGCCAGTGCAGGAATGTGCTCAGGCGACAGATTCCCACGTTCCCGGTCGATGACAGTTCGGCACCTCCAGAACGCCAAGGCGGCGTGGCACTCTGCGATCCTCGGATCGGAATCGGGGACGCCTCGGCTCTTGAGCGCAGCCAGTGACGACGACCAGCTCGACGCTGTCCGCGATGCCGGATCGGATGCTGTTGCAACGGTCATAGCGGTATGAGACCACATGCTGGTGCACCGCTACGGTGCTGCGGCGCTGACGGCGTGTCTAGACCGCCGTGCTTTAAGGCGTTGTCTTGCAACGTATCTGACGTCTATCGACGGTAGAGTCTTGGATTTCGGAGTCCAAATTTGGGAAATTTTGGGCGCGGTTGGCCCCCCGTACCTGTTCGCTGTGGATCGCTGTGACCGGACGGTATTTTCAGGCCATGCGTACACAAATCGGTCGAATAATGTTCACCGAGTGACTCTTGGCGCCGAGCCGAGCGTCTACGCGGTGGCGTCTCTCGTCGGTGACGCTGTTTGCTCCCCGCTGCCCCCACCGAGAGGAACCACCATGCCCGTCGTTTATCACGTCTGTGACACCTGCGGCCCGGCCATCGTCAACGATGACTACTCAGCGTTCGATTTGCAGGACGTTGACACCGATTACGAGCGCGTGAGCGCGTTCGTGGAAAGCGTCGGATACCTCTGCGATGCGGGCAAGGTCAACAAGGCCGGCTACTGGGAGTGCGAGGCATGCGATCAGGTGTGCATCGGGTCGGCCCACGCGCTGGAGACCTTGGTATGAGCGCGCCCCGTCGCACCCGCACCGCCCCGGCCGGGACCGTCGTGGCCTACCTGCGGGTGTCCACCGATGAGCAGGTCAACAGTGGCGCCGGTCTCGACGCCCAGCGCGCAACGATCAGTGCTGAGGCGCAGCGCCGCGGCTGGACCGTGGTCCATTGGTACTCCGACGAAGGGATCTCGGGAGGCAAGGGCATCGAGCACCGCCCCGGCCTGGCCGCTGCCGTGGCCGCCGTCGAGCTGGGCGACGCGGCCGGGCTACTCGCTGCCAAGCTGGACCGGATCTCTCGCTCGGTGCTCGACACCGCCAAGCTGATGGAGCGTGCTCGCCGTGGCGGGTGGGAGCTGGTGACCTGCGATCTCGCCATCGACACCAGCACACCCGCAGGTGAGGCCACCGCCTCGATGATGGCGGTGTTCTCCCAACTGGAGAGGCGCCTGATCTCCCAACGCACCCGCGAGGCCCTGGCCGTCAAACGTGCACAGGGTGTGCGCCTCGGCCGGCCGTCGAACCTGCCCGCCGAGGTTGTCGAGCGCATCCTCGCGGCCCGCGCGGGCGGTGCGTCGCTGCGCTCGATCGCCGCCACGTTGACCGCCGACGCCGTGCCCACCGCCGCAGGCGGGCGGTGGCACGCATCGACGGTGCGTGTCGTGCTCGACGGCCAGGACGCCGCGCGGCTGCGCGCAGACGCGATGGCGTGAGCTGACTTCACTTCACTGCACCTTGACAACTCCACAGTGAGCCCCCAAAACGGCGATCAGCACCGGGCGCCGACACGGGCAGGCCTTCAATTGCGACGGGGCCGGTCGCGCGCACCAACTGCGCAACGCCGGTCCCGTCACGCCGCCCCGATCAGAAACCGCGCCGCGTCGTGCGCGAGTACCCGAGCGGGTCATAGCTGCCATCGCTGATGCGCCTGCGGATCCTCGGGTTCAACGCCGTCACGCTGGCCAGGCCAGGCCGCGATCCGAGACGTTGCTCTATGGGTGATCGGGTGTCGCCACGGTCCCGCAGGCCACCATGCGCGGCCGGGTTGGTGAAGGTGACCCGACCCGCGAGCGAGTCCACGAGCACGTCATGAGCGACGACCAGGGCACTCACTTCGTCCGGGCAGTGCGCCCCAACCTGCCATTGCACCGCGTGCTCCCCGAACTCGGGCCAGTGGCCCACAACGCGACACGTACCTGTTTCCAACGCTTGCAGCAGTGCGCTGGCCCGCGCGATGGCGTCACCGCCTCCCCGACCAGATCCCTTCGGAGGCCAGGACGACACCTTGATCTGCCGGGTGGTCCGTGCTCGTTTCAGCGCCTCGTTGACCACGCGGACATACGTCGAACGTGCACTAAATCCCTCGATGGCAATATGGCTCGCGCCGGTCTCGACGGCCAACCGGACGGCGGCGCTGGCCCATTGCTCGCTGGTCATCGGCGACGACTGATCTGCCAGTAGTGCCACCGTGCCGTCCGACGTGATCGACGCCGCCACCAGGCCGCAGGAATCGCCCGATCCGCTGTCACTCGGATCGACGCCCACAACCACGCGCACCGGCCGGTGCGGTGCTGTCGACAACCGCCAATCGTCCAGCCACGCGGCCTTGATCAATCCACCTTCGGGCGTCGTCGGACTGCCCATATAGAGCGCGTACCAAGCTCGTTCGCCCGACGTGCGCCGCGCCGCCGCAAAGTGGTCGGCGGTGTATCCCAGGGCCGAGGTCATGACCGCCCCAGGCTCACGTCCCAGGGCATCGGGAATGCCGACCTCCGCGACGGCCGGTACGTTCGTGTAGTTCCACACGTCTGGCTCTGTTTCGAGTAGCCGGCCTGCGAGGTCCTGGACGTCCCATCGGGTTTGTACCAGCAGGATTGACCCGAATGGGTGGATACGGGGTGCCAAGGTCGCACCGTATTCGTGCCAGATACGGCGACGATGGGCCGCGGAATCGGCCTCGCTAGCGTTCTTGAGAATGTCGTCGAGCAGCTGCAAGTTACAACCTTGGCCCGTGAGGCCCGAGCCGATACCCGCCGCGATCACCTGCCCCGCGCGACCTTCGATACGGAATCTCGACGTCGACGACTTATCGGAACTGATGCGGAATCCGAGGAACTCGCTGTGCTCGTTGACGATCTGGCGCGCCTCACGGCTAAACGTGGTCGCCAGCTCGTCTGAATAGCTCACGAGCATGATCTGTATGTCGGGGTTTCGCATCAGCGCCCAGACAACGGTCCAGATCGACAGCAGCCGCGACTTGCCCGAGCGAGGTGGAAGAGTCGCAATGTCGCGTTGATCGGGCTGCGTCACCGACCGCACGGCGATGTCACTCAAGAGGCAGATCGTCGGCACGATTACGAACTTCGGGTCCAGGTACTTCGCCAACGCTGCCGGGGACGCCGGTCGGCGTCGGGCACGGACTGCGGCCACCGCCCCCGCGGCGACCAGCGTGCGCACCAGGGCGCCAGAACCGTCTGGCGCCTTCGTCCGACTCATGCTGTGCCCCGCCGCTGGGGTTCGATGGCGAGGCACACGAAGTCGCGCCCACCGATTTTCGTCGCGTGGACCTGGCCGGCCTCGACCAGACGAACAAGGCTCATAACCGGTGGCCAAAAGGTCGACTCGGGAAGCTGTTTGCGCAAGTCGCGCCACCACCCGCACCCGTCGGGCGTTGAATGTAGAGCGGCGAGAATCGCCTGATCGAGCTGCTCGGGGGTCACCGCCTGGACCTCGATGCTGCTGGAGTTCGTCGTCACGGTGCTGCTCCTCCCGGTAGTTGGTTGATCAGTTCCGCTGCCTGTTCATCGGAGAGGAACCCGGCGCTGACTTCGGCGTTGATCGCCTCGGCGAGGCGGTGCCAGGACAGTGCGAAGCGACACTCATCAACCCGCGGCCCGTCGACTTCGCCCCTGCTGCCCATGACTGCGATCCGGCCGCGCCACGACGACGCTGGCCGAGTGTTGGGATGCGCGTAACCACTACGGGTGTCACGATTTTGAACTGTCACAGCCTGAACTGTGACAGGCCATGGTGCACGCGCCCTGGCAGCAAGTCAGCACTCGCTGTAGCTGGACAAGTTTCCTACCTGCCCGTTATCGTTCCTGTGAGGTTGCTGTACCGCGGCGCCGGAGGGGAAATCGTGAAACTTAAACTCGTCATTGTCGCGTCGGCAATGGCAGCAAGTGGCGTCACCTTGGCGGCGCCCGCTGGCGCTGACAACGACATGTATTGCGAGCCTCGACCGTTGGTGTCCTACTGCGACGGGCCTATCCGCGAGAACGGTTCATGGCGGCGCTGCTTCTACAACCAGCCACTTCCGTCGTACAACAACGGCTACATCACCGGATACTCGCCAACATCAGGGAATTGCTACGACGTCCCCGGACCCGGACAAGATCCCTACCCGTGGGCGCCGCAAAATCACCTGCAGCCGTAGGAGGACTCGCAGCCCACAATGTGTCCGCCTACCGAACACTGCTGAGTCCCAACGGCTCTCGGGTTACAGATCGGCCTCGGACTCGCCGCCAGGATCGCCGGAATCGGGGCTGTAGTCCACGCTCGCAAATGAAACCGGTTCGTCTGGTGTGGTCGTGCCCTCACCACGACGCTTGAGCACTGAGACCCACTCCTGCAATTCCGTGAGAGCGATCCCGCCGGCGGCCAATACTTGCCGGGTGACGTCGACCTGGAGTCCGAACAGTGGGTCCTCGGTACCGACGACGGTGCCGAACAGTGTCTTGCACACCTCGGCCACCGCCGCGTCGAGTTCCTCGGGGCGCAGCCGGCCCTCGGCTGTGTGTCGTGCGACGGCTGCGGCCGACTTGATCACGTCTTCGGTGGTCGTCATGGCTCGATCACTTCCCCTTCGATGACAGCGCCGAGCGCCGGTTGTGGATTCGGTTGCCGCGCAGAAAGCGCCAACAGTTCGGCTTCCATTCGGTCGATGATGGCCGTCGCCGACTGATGCACCGTCACGTCGACTTCGGTGCGCACGGGCATCTCCATTCCGTTGAGCTTGGCGCGATAGGCCACCAACGACCGGAGTTCCTTGCTCAGCGACACCGCGGTGTCGTCGTCGCCGTTGTCGAGGGCCTCCTCGAAACGTCCGTACAGACCCGACTCCTGCACGCGCAACGCTTCTGTGGCTACCGCCCGCTCAAGGGCTAGGTCCGGCGCCATCGACTTGACCAGTCGGCCCACAGCCAGGCGTGCGCCGTCGCGGGATCTGAAACCGAGCTCTGTTGAGATCTCGGCCCACGTCCTACGTTTCGCGCGCAGTTGTAGCGCCTGGGCAGCACGGAGTCTCGCGTCTCGGTGAGGACCAACGGGTGCCATGCGAACATTCTGCGTTCAAGGGGTGAAGGAGTCGGGCGCGAGCGCGCAACAGGAGCACCGATACACAGCCCACACGTCAATTCGTTGGTGAATCCGCTTTCCTGCCTACCCTTTGGTATAGGCGTAGAGGTTTTCGTGACGAACGAAAACATTCGCTGAGCTGTGCGAAGATCGACATTTGCTGCGTCCGTCATGAAAACCGGTTTTCCGCCAGGAGAACCTCTGACCTGCACCGGCACGAAAACCTCTGGAAATTCGCGGAAACCCCTGACCAGCGCCAATACACCTCAACCAGGGGAAACCGGATTTTTCAGTACGAAAACCTCTGATCAGGGACAACGTGATGCTGCAGCCGAAACTGCCGCTCAGCTAACTGACTGCGCGAACGGCATTCAGTCCGTCATAAAACCCGGCACTGACAGCTCAAAATCACAAAAACCTCGGACCAGCACAAATGCCAAGCGTCCTGCGAAAACTGCGCGTACGTCACGAAAACCTTTGAGCAGCAAGAACAAAATCTGACCTGGCACCGTCATGAAAACCTCGACGCATAGGGGTGGAGGTTTTCATGACGGCATCACTGCCTACGCCGGGACGTCGAAGGACACGTCGAACGGATCGACGGGAGTCAGCGCCGACACTGCGCTCGGGTCGTCGGGACGCCCGGCACCGACCCACCGCTCCCAGGCGCCCGTGAACGGCTCCCGCGAGCCTTTGATGAAGTCTTTGTGCACTGCGGTTTTCGGTGTCTTGGCGTTGATCCGGCCCTCGCGCATGAGCTTGCACAGCTCCACAATGTTGGCTGCGACTGCCATCTCGTATTTCGGGGAACCGACGTCGGTGACACCGTTGCCGGGAGGCCTTCCGCCCTTGCGGGGGTCTCGCATATCGGCGCCGGCCGCTACGCCGTGGAGCCCCTTGGGGCGCAGGATCTCCCACGAGACCGACTCCCGGGGGTAACCCTCGGTATCGAGCTCCGGCTTCCCGCGGTTCGTCACGGGTGTGCTGGTCATTCTGAAGACACCCCAGCGACGCAGGTTGTCGCGCTTGATCTCGTCGGTGTCGCCGTCATCATTGCCGGTGTCGGGGGCTGCCGTTTCACGGCGCACCGCGCCCGGACGGTCCTTATGAATCCACAGCGACGACACCCCTCCCTGTCCGGGCGTGAACTGCTCGACCCGGAACACTCGCACCATTGCGCCATTGAAGATGCGGGTCTTGCCGTAGGCGCCCACCGGTCCCAGCCGCCGCGATTCAGCGTTCTTGGCCAGGTGGTCAATCAGAACCACCGCCGCACCTGCCTTCGCCAGCGGTGACACCACATCCCGGAACGCCGTAGTCACTTCGTCGTTGGAGTTACTGCTGGCACCCATCAGAGGCAGCAACTCGCCCACACTGTCCAGCAGCGCCATGTCCGGACCCCACCCGGACAAGGCCGCGACGGCGGCGCACAGATGGTCCTTATCCTCAGGCTCCACATACAGGAACCGCGCGGGGTCGGCGAGCACCGCGTTGTCGATGCCCATCATGTGTAGCCGCTCCAGTGTGGTCTCCACGCCGTTGTGGTCCATGTCGACAAAGACGAACCGACCTCCGGCGTGGATTACTTCGGCCCCCCCGGCCAGCGCAATCCAGGTCTTGGCGGTCTCCGGATCGCCGAACATCAGGTTCGCTTTGCCGCGGTAGAAAAGACACTTGCCGTCGCTGCGAGTGAGAACCGAGGGCGAGGCCTTGGGGGTACCGTCGCCGTCGAGAACGGCCGCTACGTTGACGAACAACCCGTCAGGCCCAACGCCATCGCGATCTTCCTCCTCGTGGTCGGCGTGAGCGCCTCTGCCGTTGCTAGGATTCATGGCATCCTCCTACGGATGTTGAGCGGTATGTCGCCCCGCCCGGTTGCCTCCCGGGCGGGCGTCGTTTTCTGGCGTCAGTTGAGCCCGGGCCCCGATGTCGTTCGGCGGCTAGTTGATTGCGCGGTCGGCGTATACAGCCTCGGGGATAACGGGTTTCATCAGGGCGTCGACGTCGGAGATCCTGACGCGGATGGCGCTGCCAGGCTTGTCGGAAAGGCGATAGGCGGGCAGCTTCCCGCTGTTCACCAACTCGCGGAAGGTGAATACCGAGAACCCCGTGCGCACAGCGGCGCGTTGCAGGGATTCGTATTCGGGGGTGTTTGGACGGGTAGGCATCGCGGTGGTCCTTTGCACCTAGCGCTAGGGTTCAATCCCCTTTGGCTGGGTACGCCCTGCCGTCACGGGTGAGCATACATCAGATTCCGCACAGATGCGTGAGAATCGCTGTAGCGCAGAAGTATTCGCAGTGGCGGACGGTAGAGTCTTTATTCCGATTTCGGGGTCGTGGCCAGCGCCGAAAGTCGGTCGGCGAGCAGGTCGGCGCGCCCGGCCGCGACGTGCTGATAGCGCATGGCCGCCGAGCTGGTGGTGTGGCCCAGGCGGTCCATGACCTCTCTGGTGGTCGCACCGGCCACCGCAGCCATGACGCCACCGAAGTGCCGCAGGTCGTGAAAGTGCAACTCGGGGTGTCCGATCGCCTCTCGGGCGGCGAAGAACGGCCCGCGGAATCGACCCTCGGTAAGGAACCCGCCCGTCACCGGGTCAGGGAACAGCAGCGCGTCTCGCGACTTGCTGACGTGTTTGGCGAGATGAGCCAGAACTGCAGGACGCAAGTGGGTCGGCACCGTCACGGTACGTTTCGATTCGCGCGTCTTGGGTGGGCCGAGGACGTAGCGCCGATTGACCAGAACCACGCCCTTGTCGATGCGCACCGTCGACCCATCCTTGGCGATGTCGGCGCGAGTGAGCGCGAGCAGTTCACCGCGGCGCAGCCCGCACCATCCGGCCAGCAGCACCGTGAGACGAAGGCTCTCGGGCATCGCGTCGGCTAGGGCCGCCAGCTCGTCAGCCTCCAGCAGGATCACCGAGCGCTTGGTGTGCTTGACGGCCGAGGCGCCCTTGATGCGGGCGGGGGAGCGGTCCAGCAGTCCGTCGTCCACCGCGGTGTTGAGCACCGCCGTCAGGACGCCGTAGGCCCGCGCGTTGCGGGTCTCGCGCTCGGTGTCCAGGCCTGTGAACCACAGCCGCACGTCCTCTGGGGTGATCTCGGTCAGCACGTGATCACCCAGGCCCGGATAGATGTTGTCTTTGAGGTGATACCTGTAGTTCTCCCTCGTGCGCGGTGCGATGTTGCGCTGTGCGAGCCAGCCCTCGGCATACTTGCGGAACGTCAGGCGAGCTGCCTCGGCCTTGGTGGCCCGCTCGGCCGGAGGTGACCAGGTGCCTGGTGTGCGCCTGTCCAGGTCGATCAGATCGTCCTCAGATTTGAGCCAGTGCTCGGCTGATGACTTCGTCGGGAAGGTCGCCGGTGCTGTGTAGACGTCCCCGCGGTGTGGGTAGCTGGCCTGCCATCGACCTGACGGGAGCTGACGTAGCCGCCCGAACGCTCGGCGTGTCCGTACCGCTGCGGCCCGCTTCCTCGCCATCGTGTCCCTCCGGCTCGTGCAATTTCCGTGCAATAGTGACCTACACAGAACCCTACACAGTCCAACAGCGAATTACCTGCGTTGTTACTGGCAGACCGGGCGTTTTGCGCTATTCGGGGAGGTCAATTCCGCGATGGAAACGCCTTGAACGGTTGGTTCGATCCCAGTCGGGACCACAGGCAAAACCATTAGCGCTAGACCGGGGCCCTGCGCTGCTGACCTTCGGCCGCGGTGACCTCGCGACTGGCGTCCTCAGCGTCGGCGAGCACGTCGGACGGTACTTTGACAGCGAGATCCGTGAAATTTGCGCTGATCGCCGCGATATAGCTGCGTGGCCGCCAAGGGGATCCCCGGGGCATTACACCCAGATATCCGAATAAGTGGGTTCTAATGTTGCGGTAGCACCCACTTATTTCTTGGCGATGGCCTCGCCCTCCCACCTGGCTGCGTCAACTAGCGTTGCTCGGCAGCCGCGGACTGTTGTGTCTGCGCTAGCGCCGTCGCCTCCACACCACGATGCCCGCCAGCAGCGCGAGCACCACTATCGCGGCGATCGGAACCGTGCGCGACGGATTGTCGGTCGCGGTGTGCTTGAGCGTGTCCGCCCTTTCGGCGACCCGCTCCTTGGTGTCGGCAACCTTCTCCTTGGTGCGTTCCTTGACGTCGAGCTTCGATGACAGCGCTGCGACGGTCTGCCCGAGCTCGTCGCGGGTCTGCTCGATGTCGGCCTCGATGTCAGAGATGTCGGCCGAGGGGCCCGGCTCGGGGCGACCGGGGTCAGGTGTGGTCATGAGCGGGCACCTTTCAACTCTTCGATGTCGGCCTTCACCGTCTCCACCGTCCGCGGCGCCGCCGGCGTGACCTCGTCGGTCTGTTTGCGTCCGATCAGCGCGGCAATCCCCGCCGCGATGAACAACACCGCACCGACGATCAACGCCGACGCCCAGACCGGCAGCACCAGCGCGAGCGCCGCGATGCCGGCCGTGATGAACGTCGCCACGCCGAAGAACGCGAGCAGGCCGGCGACGCTGAACAGGCCGGCGCCGATCCCGGCGTGCTTGGCCGACTCCTGGAACTCTTTCTGCGCTAGCCGCATCTCGTCGCGGATCAGCCGCGACGTTTGTGTCGACAACTGGCCCATCAACTCGCCGATCGACGCGTCGGCGCTGGGCTTGGATTCCACAGCCATCACTTACCAACCTCAGACTTGATTGCTCTGTAGAACAGAAATGCCCCCATGTGGCCGAACCAAACGTCGAGCGGTCCCAGGCATGCCAGGTGGGCACAATTTCGTCCTGCCGTCGATGACGATTGCGACTCGGGTTCGCATCGGTTGAGTAACCCAAAAGCGGTGCGGCTAAGCGAATTCCGTCGTATAAAGCAGTGTGGGAAGCCGAAAGCCGGGCGGAAGGACACTCTGCCCTTCCATACGGGTCACCATTTGGAAACGGTGCGGTGCGGCGTGGCGCGTCGGCGTCGTTTCGGTGCTGATAATTTACGCGGTCGCATAACCGCGACTCCGGTACGGCATGCAGGTCTGCTGCATGAGTGAGTGCGGATATCTGAAGGTAAATGAAGGGATCGACGTCGATGACGGTCTTTGATCGAGTCAACATCACAGCCGTTGTTGGGGCTGGGTTGTGCGGGGTAGCCATGGCGTTGAGCCCGACAGCGTCGGCTGGCGGCTACGAGTGTGTCGAGACGGCGGCTGGGGAGGCCCCGGCGCCGGCGGGTGCGTGTCTGCCGCTTACCGATATGGCTGGCGTTCCGATGGCGTTGCCGGGACCGGTTCCGGTGGTTCCGCCCCCGGTCGTCCCGCCGCCACTAGTTCCGCCAGTGGTTCCGCCGCCGCTGGTGCCGCCGCTGGTTCCGCCGCCAGTGGTGCCGCCAGTGGTTCCGCCGCCGGCTGCCGCTCCGATAGCGGCCGCGGGTGCTCCGCTCGCTCCGGTGGCTCCGATCACCGAGATGGGTGGCGCAGGCGGTAAGGGACAGGTCACGGGACCGGCCCCTGAGGGCGCCCCGGTGCCCGGCCAGCCGATCATGCCCGGCCCTGCAGGCTGATCACGCACAACTAACCCACTACCGGCTTTGGCCCGGCGGCGAGTATCAACTCACCGCCGGGCCAAACTCATTGCACAACATGCAATCAACACTGGGCGCGCCAGCACGACCGGCACACCGGGGGTGGGGCACAGGGCTGAAGCGCGAGAGTCCGTCAGCCGGAAACGATCCGGGGTACCTCGACGGGAGCCTTCGGCTCCACCGGGCGAGGGATCTCAACGCTGTTCTGCTGCACGATAACCGGGTCGCCCTCCTTGACGACGTCGAAGTACCACTCGGCGTCATGGGGGCTCAGGCCGATGCAGCCATGGCTGGTGTTCTCATATCCCATCGAGTTTTCAGCCCACGGGGCGGCATGCACGAAAATGCCGCGGGTGGTGAGACGCACCGCGTGATCGACAGTGAGCAGATAACCGTCCTCGGCGCTGACGGGAATGCCAACGCTGCTCGAATCCATAACCACGTCACGCTTTTTGGAAAGCACGGGGAAGGTGCCGACCGGTGTCGGATATTCATCTCTGCCCATCGACGCCGGGAAAACCCCGGGCTCGCCGAAGTGCGGGCGGTGGTGCGGTGCCGGCAGCATGGGCGGCGGTCCGGCCTCGGTTCCGTCGATGGTCACGGTGAACGTGTGCTCTTCGATGTTGGCCACGGCGACGACGGCAGCGCCCGTCACGATTCGTTTCGGCACGCCGCCCACCGAGAGCGACACCGTGCTGTGTGCCGGCCAGAACTCATCGGGCGTCCACTGCACAACCTGGCTGTCGAGCCATTCATACTTACCCGTCATCGCAGGTGAGGAGGTGATATTGAGCGTCCGTTCCGCGGCGCGCTTGTCGATGATCGGCGCGCTGAACGTCACCACCACGGGGTGTGCCACGCCGACGACTTGATCCGGAGATGGCAAGACGGACGTGATGACGCTTGTCAGCGAACGGTTCGCCGCGGCCAGGCTGGTACCAGCCGGGCCGGCGACCGCGCTGGTAGCGACTACGACGGCAACAAGAACACACCGAACAACGCCACGCACGGAATTGGGCTCCCTTGAAATTTCTCGAGTGTCAATTCGATGCTATGGGTGCGTTCTCGATGGATGGGTAAGGGCGCGTGAGCGATTCGGTTAAGTCTCAGTCACGGTTCGGCCACGGCCCGTCAATCAGCGGTCAGCGGCTACTTTGATGGCTCCGGTGACTGCGTCTTTTCGACGAGTTCTTCGGCGACCTGTGCCAGCGGCACGTTGGATTCCTGAGAAATCTTGCGTAACAAGTCGAAAGCCCGTACGGCATCAACACCGTAACGTTCCATGATCATGCCCTTGGCCTGGCCGATGGTGTCGCGGCTGGCCAGGGCCCGCTTGAACTGCTCGTCGCGACGCGCCGAATTCCACACCACCGAGGAATGGGTCGCAAAGATCAGGCCGAGCTTCTTGGCCTCTTCTCCGAACACATTTGGTGATTCGGCGTAGACGTTCAATGCCCCCATCGTTTCACCGGCAATGAACAGCTGAAACGCCATAATCGAACGAATCGGCGTCTCTGCCAACGCATCCCGACGGTAGCGCGGGAACCGGTCCTCGGTCTCGAGGTCGGCGACGTGGATGACCTTTTCCTCCCACGCCGCGGTCAGGCACGGGCCTTCCCGATGACGCTGCTGGATCTTGTCCAACAGCACCGGCCACAGATGGGTCGCCGCGGTGGTGTCGATGTGCTTGGCGTTGCGTGTGACGGTGATGCCGGCGTACTGGGCGCCGGGAATCTCGACGACGGCGTGCTCGGCCAACTCGGCGATCACGGTGGCCGAATCGGTGTCGGGCCGGCTGTAGAGGCTTTGCACGATCTCCGCGATGCGAAGATGCGCGTCCTGCGCGCCCTTGGATCCGTCAACCGTCTCCATTGGACCGTCCTCCGTCAGCTATCACAGGTTGTGCGCACCGGAGGTCAAAGAGCCTGCAGATACCGCTCTGTGACGATCCGCTGCACCAACGAGGTGACCGGTGATGCCAGCCGGCTCCACCAGGTGGCATGCCGGGAGAATGCCGTCACCTCCGCGAACACTTCGTCGGTGTCGGGATCGTAGCGGACCAGGAACAGCTCCTCACCGGATTCGGCGTGACCGGGCAGGGTGCCGTAGGCGAAGCCCCGCCGATCGGCTTCGTCGACCACGTAGACCACCCGGCATGGCGCGCCCACCGGTCCGAGATGGACGATCGCCTCCGCGCCCACCTGCGCGACCTCCGTCGTCGCCTCGACCCGGACACCGGCGCCGCGCAGCATGCCCCAGCGCATCCCCGCAGCTGCGGCCTCCTCGAAACGCGCACGGCCCGCGCCGATGACGGCGCTTTTCTGCACATGGTGGTAACCCGCCGGCAACGGTCCTGCGGTGGCGCCCACCTCGGCGTAGGTCAACGGCAGTGCCGCGAGCTCACTGAGTCTCACCAGACCAGACGCTACCGTCGAACACACTTCGTTCGCCGAGTGTGGAGTTGTGTCACGCCTGACGGCGCGAACCCGTGACACAACCCCACATTCGGCGCGGTGGGGTGGGGCACCGCAGCGTACGTTCGTCTACATGAGCACCAAGAGCATCGCGCAGGCATCGGGAACGTTCACCCTCGGCGGCGATCTGGTCGTCAACCGGCTCGGCTACGGCGCCATGCGGCTGACCGGGCCGGGCACCTGGGGCCCGCCCGCCGACCGCGACGAATGCCTCCGCGTGCTGCGGCGCGCGGTCGAGCTCGGCGTCAACTTCATCGACACCGCCAACTCCTACGGCCCCTACATCTCCGAGGAACTGATCCGCGAAGCGCTGCACCCCTACCAGGGGGTTGTCGTCGCGACCAAGGCCGGTCTGCTGCGCACCGGCCCCGACGTATGGCCGGTGCTGGGTTATCCGGCGTATTTGCGTCAGGAGTGCGAGATGAGCCTGCGCCGCCTCGGAGTCGACACCATCGACCTGTTTCAGCTGCACCGCATCGACGACAAGTTCCCGGCCGAAGACCAGCTCGGCGAGCTCGTCGCGTTGCAGCAGGAAGGCAAGATCCGCCACATCGGGCTGTCGGAGGTCACCGTCGAACAGCTCGAGGCCGCCCGCAAAGTCGCCGACATCGTGACGGTGCAGAACATGTACAACCTCACCACGCGCACCGCCGAACCGGTGCTGGAGGCCTGCGAAGCCCAAGGCGTCGGGTTCATCCCGTGGTTTCCGCTGGCCGCGGGGCCGTTGGCGGCCCCCGACGGCCCGCTGCAGCGCATCGCCGCCGACCACGACGCGTCGCCGTCGCAGCTGGCGCTGGCGTGGCTGCTCAAGCGCTCCCCGGTGATGCTGCCCATACCCGGCACCTCCAAGGTCGCCCATCTCGAGGAGAACGTCGCCGCGGCGGCGATCGAGCTGTCCGACGCCGAGTTCGAAACGCTGAGCAAAGCCGGTTCCGCCGGGTAACGCGCCAGGCAATACGGTAAGCGGGTGAGCATCGACGCACATCCCGGCGGTGGGTTCAATCCGCCGCAGCCGACCACCAAGGGCGGGCCGGACTACGGCCGGTTTGTCGAAGGGGTCCGCACCCTTCAGGACCACGCCCGCGCGGTCGACGCTCCCGACCAGGTGATCACCGAAGCCGCCGACCTGCTAGACAAGGTCTCCCAGCTGCTGGGCCCCTACGAGGTCGACGAGTGGACGTCACCGTCGGGCCGACGAATGGACCTACCCAACCGCGGCAGCGTGCTCGGCGTCCCGGGGGAGTACCACAAGACCGACGACGGCCGGATCGGCGGCTTCGTGCGCTTCCGCCGATTCCACCTCGGCCGCAACGGCGCCGTGCACGGCGGTTGCATTGCGCAGATGTTCGACTCCGTGCTCGGCTACACCGCATTCCGGTTGACCGAAGGCCACAAACAGCGCACCGCGTACCTGCACGTCAACTACCGCCAGATCGTGCCGATCGAGAAGGAGTTGACGGTCGACGCCGGCGTCGAACGCGTCGATGGACGAAAGATCTTCATCGAGGGCCGCGTGCTCGACGGCGACACCGTGCTCGCCGACGCCGAGGCGCTGTTCGTCAAGCTCAAACCCGGCCAACCGTGACCGAGCAGACCGACCGCGAGGCGCCGCGCTGGCTGCGGTGGCGCGAACGGCTGCGCGGACGTCGCCGGGTCGAGTTCGCGTACCGCATCATCGTCGGGGCCATCGGCCTGATGGTGCTGACCGTCGGGATCATCGCCATCCCGTATCCCGGGCCGGGCTGGGCCATCGTGTTCGTCGGCCTGGGCATCCTGTCCACCGAGTTCGTGTGGGCCCGGAACCTCCTTCTCGTCGTGCGCAGACGCTACGACGAGGTGATGGCCTGGTTTCACCAGCAGCACTGGGCCGTGCAGGCGCTCGGCGGGCTGTTCACCGCGCTGATCGTGTGGGTGACGCTGTGGCTGCTGGGTGCGCTGTCGTGGGGCGCCGGGCTAGTCGGTATCGAGTGGACCTGGCTGAACAGCCCCATTGGCTTGGGATCCTGAGCGCTCGCCTAGATAGCATGGTCGCGTCTTGAGTTGTGTGGAGCACTTCCCCCGAGAGCTTGGAGAGTCACCGATGAGCGCCGCCGTCAACCACGCCCCCGCAGCCCCGATCCGGGTCGCTGCCGGGACCACCGCGGGGGCGGCGGTGCGGGAAGCCGGGCTACCCAGCCGCGGCGCCGTCGACGCGATCGTCGTCGTCCGCGACTCAGCGGGCCGGCTGCGTGACCTGTCGTGGACGCCGGACGCCGACGTCGAGGTGACGCCGGTGCCCGCCAACAGCGAGGACGGCCGTAGCGTGCTGCGCCACTCCACCGCACACGTGCTCGCCCAGGCCGTCCAGGATTTGTTCCCGGAGGCCAAGCTGGGCATCGGCCCGCCGATCGCCGACGGCTTCTACTACGACTTCGACGTCGAGCGCGCGTTCACCCCGGAGGATCTGGAGGCGCTCGAGAAGCGGATGCGCCAAATCGTCAAGGAAGGCCAGCTGTTCGCGCGCCGGGTCTATGAGTCCAAAGACCAAGCGCGCGAAGAACTTGCCAACGAGCCGTACAAACTCGAACTCGTCGACGACAAGTCCGGAGACCCCGACGTGATGGAAGTCGGCGGCGACGAGCTGACCGCCTACGACAACCTCAATCCCCGCACCAAGGAACGGGAGTGGGGCGATCTGTGCCGCGGCCCGCACATCCCGACGACTCGCTTCATCCCGGCGTTCAAACTCACCCGCAGCTCGGCCGCCTACTGGCGTGGCAACCAGGACAACCCGAGCCTGCAGCGGATCTACGGCACCGCCTGGGAGTCCCAGGAAGCCCTCGACCGCCACCTCGAGCTGATCGAGGAAGCCCAGCGCCGCGACCACCGCAAGCTCGGTGCCGAACTCGACCTGTTCAGCTTTCCCGACGAAATCGGTTCGGGCTTAGCGGTTTTCCACCCCAAGGGCGGTATCATCCGCCGCGAACTCGAGGACTACTCGCGGCGCAAGCACAGCGAAGCGGGCTACCAGTTCGTCAACAGCCCCCACATCACCAAGGCCGAGCTGTTCAAGATCTCCGGGCACCTGGACTGGTACGCCGACGGCATGTTCCCGCCGATGCATCTGGACGCCGAGTACAACGAGGACGGCACGGTGCGCAAACCGGGCCAGGACTACTACCTCAAACCGATGAACTGTCCGATGCACTGCCTGATCTTCCGGTCGCGCGGGCGGTCCTACCGCGAACTTCCGTTGCGGCTCTTCGAGTTCGGCACCGTCTACCGCTATGAGCTCTCCGGGGTCGTGCACGGGCTGACCCGGGTGCGCGGCCTGACGATGGACGACGCGCACATCTACTGCAGCCGCGACCAGATGCGCGACGAGCTGACCTCGCTGCTGAGGTTCGTGCTGGATCTGCTCGCCGACTACGGCCTGACCGACTTCTACCTCGAGCTCTCCACCAAGGACCCCGACAAGTTCGTCGGCTCCGACGACCTCTGGGAGGAAGCCACCAACGTGCTCGCCGAGGTCGGCGCCGCATCGGGTCTGGAGCTCGTCCCCGACCCTGGCGGCGCCGCGTTCTACGGTCCCAAGATCTCGGTGCAGGTCAAGGACGCGTTGGGGCGCAGCTGGCAGATGTCGACCATCCAGCTGGACTTCAACTTCCCCGAGCGCTTCGAGTTGGAGTACACCGCCGCCGACGGCTCGCGTCAGCGTCCGGTGATGATCCACCGCGCACTGTTCGGATCGATCGAGCGGTTCTTCGGCATCCTCACCGAGCACTACGCCGGGGCCTTCCCGGCGTGGCTGGCGCCCGTGCAGGTGGTCGGCATCCCCGTCTCCGACGACCACATCGCCTACCTCAACGACGTTGCCGCGCAACTGAAACTGCGCGGCATCCGCGCCGAGGTCGACAGCAGCGACGACCGGATGGCCAAGAAAATCGTCAACCACACCAACCAGAAGGTGCCGTTCATGCTCGTGGCGGGGGACCGCGACGTGGACGCCGGGGCGGTCAGCTTCCGCTTCGGTGACCGCACCCAGGTCAACGGGGTGCCCCGCGATGACGCCGTGGAGGCCATCGTCAACTGGGTTACCAGCCGCGAGAATGCCGCTCCCACCGCCGATCTGCTCAAGGTGGGCGACCACTCGTGACCAGTGACGAAAACCTGCGCGACGGACCCGAGGACCGCACGATCGTCGACCAGGGCGCCGGTGAACCCGACCACCTGCAGCGGCTGTGGACACCGCACCGCATGAGCTACATCGCCGAAGCTCCGATGCGGCGCGAAAACACCAGGGAATCCAGGCCGTTCACCGAGATCCCGACGCTCTCGGACGAGGACGGCCTGATGGTGGCGCGTGGCCAGCAGGTGTACGTGGTGCTGAACCTGTACCCCTACAACCCGGGCCATCTCATGGTGGTGCCCTACCGTCGGGTCTCGGAGCTGGAGGACCTCACCGAGGCCGAGAGCGCCGAGCTGATGGCGTTCACCCAGAAGGCGATCCGGGTCATCAAGAGTGTGTCCAACCCGATGGGCTTCAACGTCGGGCTCAACCTCGGTCAGGTGTCGGGTGGTTCGCTGGCCGAGCACCTGCACATGCACGTGGTGCCGCGCTGGATCGGCGATGCCAACTTCATCACGATCATCGGCGGGGCCAAAGTGGTGCCGCAGTTGTTGCGCGAGACCCGGCAACTGCTGGCAACGGAGTGGGCAAGGCAGCAGTGAGCAACTTCTACCTGATGACCCGCGCGGCCTACGAGAAGCTCAGCAAGCCGATCGCCAAAGGCGTGCTGCGGGTGGGTTTCACGCCCGACACCATCACCATCCTGGGCACGGCGGGCTCCGTGCTGGGCGCGCTCACGCTGTTTCCCATCGGGCAGCTGTGGTGGGGCGCGGTGGCCGTGTTCTTCTTCGTGCTCGCCGACATGCTCGACGGGGCGATGGCGCGCGAACGCGGCGGCGGCACCCGCTTCGGTGCGGTGCTCGACGCCACCTGCGACCGCATCGGCGACGGCGCGATCTTCTGCGGGCTGCTGTGGTGGGCCGCCTTCGGGCTGCACAGCACATCGCTGGTGGTGGCCACCGCGATCTGCCTGGTGACCTCGCAGGTCATCTCCTACATCAAGGCCCGCGCCGAGGCCAGCGGGCTCTCCGCGGAGGGCGGTTTGATCGAGCGGCCGGAGCGGTTGATCATCGTGCTGGCCGGCGCGGGCCTATCCGGCCTTTTCGCGGTGCCGTGGCTGCTGCACGTGGCCATGTGGGTGCTTGCAATCACCAGCCTCATCACGCTCGGGCAGCGGGTGCACAGCGTGCGCACCTCGCCCGGCGCAATGGATCTGCTGACCAAACCCGACACCAAACAACACCACCCCCCAGGGGATCAGGGGGAGGAGAACGCGTGACGAGCACCCAGCCGGAACCGCGGACGGGCAACCCGTTGAGTGGACGGTTGTCGGACTGGGGCTACGCGGCCGGTTGGCGGCTGGTCCGCGCCATGCCGGAGTTCGCGGCGCGCAACGCTTTCAACGCAGGCGCACACTACGCCGCGCGGGGCGCCGGGCCACAACAGCTGCGCAAGAACCTGGCCCGGGTACTCGGCGTGACGCCCGACCGGGTGCCCGACGGGCTGATCCGGGCATCGGTGGCCTCCTACGCCCGGTACTGGCGTGAGGCGTTCCGGCTGCCAACCATGGACCACGAAGCTGTCGGACGTGAGCTCTTCGTGCATGACGTTGACCGGGTGTGGGCGGGGCTGGAGGCGGGCCGCGGTGTGGTGGTTGCCCTTCCGCACAGCGGTAACTGGGACATGGCCGGAGTGTGGCTGGTGCAGAACCACGGCTCGTTCACCACCGTCGCCGAACGCCTCAAGCCTGAATCGCTCTACAACCGGTTCGTCGCCTACCGGGAGAGCCTGGGTTTCGAGGTGCTGCCGTCCTCCGGCGGCCCGCGGCCACCGTACGAGATCCTGCGTGAACGCCTGCGCGACAACCACATCGTGTGCCTGATGGCCGAGCGCGACCTCAGCCGCAACGGCGTCACGGTCGATTTCTTCGGCGAGCCCACCCGCATGCCCGCCGGTCCGGCGAAGCTGGCGATCGAAACCGGTGCGACGCTGCTGCCCGCGCACTGCTGGTTCGAGGGTGACGGCTGGGGCATGGGGGTGTATCCGGCGGTGGACACCTCCTCCGGTGACGTCACCGCCATCACCCAGGCGCTGGCCGACCGGTTCGCCCGCAACATCGCCGCGCACCCGGCAGACTGGCACATGATGCAGCCGCAATGGCTGGCCGACCTGCCCGCCGAGCGGCGCGCCAAGCTGGGAGCGACCTGATGCGCATCGGGATGGTGTGTCCGTATTCGTTCGACGTGCCCGGGGGCGTGCAGTCCCATGTGCTGCAACTGGCCGAGGTGATGCGCGCCCGCGGCAACGACGTCAGCGTGCTGGCGCCGTTCTCACCGCATGTGACGCTGCCCGACTACGTGGTCTCGGGCGGCCGCGCGGTACCCATCCCGTACAACGGTTCGGTGGCGCGACTGCGATTCGGGCCGGCCACCCACCGGCTGGTCAAACGCTGGCTGGCCGACGGCAACTTCGACGTGCTGCACCTGCACGAACCCAACGCACCCAGCCTGTCCATGCTGGCGCTCAACATCGCCGAAGGCCCGATCGTCGCGACCTTTCATACATCGACGACAAAATCGTTGACGCTCAGTGTGTTTGAACCGATCCTGCGGCCCATGCACGAGAAGATCGTCGGCCGCATCGCGGTGTCGGATTTGGCGCGGCGCTGGCAGATGGAGGCGCTGGGCAGCGACGCGGTCGAGATCCCCAACGGCGTCGACGTCGGCGCGTTCGCCTCGGCGCCGCTCCTGGAGGGCTACCCGCGGCCGGGCAAGTCGGTGCTGTTCCTCGGCAGGTACGACGAACCGCGCAAGGGCATGGCCGTGCTGCTGCGGGCGCTACCGGCGCTGGTCGAGCGGTTCGAGGACATCGAGATCCTCGTGGTGGGCCGCGGCGACGCCGACGAACTGCGCCAAGACGCCGGCAAGCTAGCCGGTCACCTGCGGTTTCTCGGTCAGGTCGACGACGGTGAAAAGGCGTCGGCGATGCGCAGCGCCGACGTGTACTGCGCACCCCACACCGGCGGCGAGAGCTTCGGCATCGTGCTCGTGGAGGCGATGGCGGCCGGGACCCCGGTGGTGGCCAGCGACCTGGATGCGTTTCGGCGGGTGCTGATGGACGGTGCGGTCGGCCGGTTGGTGCCGATCGACGACGACGCCGCGCTCGCCAAGGGCCTGATCGAGGTGCTGGAGAACGACAGCGTGCGCGAGCGCTACATCGAGGCGGGCGCGGACGCGGTGCGGCGCTACGACTGGTCGGTGGTGGCGCGCCAGATCATGCGGGTCTACGAGACGGTGGCGGGGGCCGGCATCAAGGTGCAGGTGGCTGGTACGCGGGCCGGGGTCCACGCGCAGCAGGGGAGAACGTAGTGACCGGGGGTTTTAATTGACCACCTGGATCGTGGTGATCGCGCTCGCGGTGCTGCTCACCGCGTTGCTGGCGATCGGCGGTTGGGCGATCCAGACGGCCAACCGGCTCGACCGCCTGCACGTGCGCTACGACCTGTCCTGGCAGTCCCTGGACAGTGCGCTGGCCCGGCGCGCCGTCGTCGCCAGGGCGGTGGCCGCCGACGCCTACGGCGGCGGACCGCAGGGCAAACGGCTGGCCGCGTTGGCCGACGCGGCCGAACGCGCCCCCCGGTGGTCGCGCGAGGCCGCCGAGAACGAACTGTCCGCGGCGCTGGCGATGGTCGATCCGGCGGCGCTGCCCGTCGCACTGGTCGCCGAACTCGCCGACGCCGAGGCGCGGGTGCTATTGGCGCGTCGCTTCCACAACGACGCCGTCCGCGACACCCTCGCGCTGCGGGAGCGCCCCGTCGTACGGGCGCTGCGGCTGGGCGGAACAGCCGCGCTGCCAACGTATTTCGAGATCGCCGAGCGGGCAGAAACCACCCCGGCGGTCAGCCGCCGGGTGTCGGCGCGGGTGGTGTTGTTGGACGAGACCGGGGCGGTGCTGCTGTTGAGCGGATCCGATCCGGCGATCACCGACGCCGCCGAGGGCCCAGCGCCGCGCTGGTGGTTCACGGTCGGCGGCGCCGTGCAACATGGGGAGACGCTTCAGGAGACCGCCGCGCGTGAAGTGGATGAGGAGACCGGCCTGCGGGTCGATGCCGAGCAGATGATCGGGCCGGTGTGGCGCCGCGATGCGGTGATCGACTTCAACGGGTCGGTGATCCGCAGCCAGGAGATGTTCTTCGTGCACCGCACCCGCCGTTTCGAACCGTCGCCGGACGGCCGCACGGGGCTGGAGCGGTCCTACATTCACGGTTACCGCTGGTGCGATGAGACAATGATCCAAGAGCTGGTCGCCAGCGGGGAAGCGGTGTACCCCGTGCAGCTCGGCGAGCTGCTGGTCGAAGCCAACGCGCTGGCCGACGCGCGGGACGGCATGCCGCGGCGACAGCTGCAATCGATCCGCTGATGCTGCGGAATAACCGGTTTTGCGGCCGCATTAGAGTGGATCAGTAGCGACTTGGAGGAGATAGCAGTGGAAACCGCGGCCAACGAGGGGTCCGTGTCGCAGACCGGAACCGCACGAGTCAAGCGCGGCATGGCCGAAATGCTCAAGGGCGGCGTGATCATGGACGTGGTCACCCCCGAGCAGGCGCGCATCGCCGAGGGGGCGGGCGCAGTGGCCGTGATGGCCCTGGAACGCGTGCCAGCCGACATCCGCACCCAGGGCGGGGTCGCCCGGATGAGTGATCCTGATCTCATCGAGGGCATCATCTCGGCGGTCACCATCCCGGTGATGGCCAAGGTCCGCATCGGCCATTTCGTCGAAGCGCAGATCCTGCAGAGCCTCGGTGTCGACTACGTCGACGAGTCCGAGGTGCTCACACCGGCCGACTACACTCACCACATCGACAAGTGGAAGTTCACCGTGCCGTTCGTGTGCGGTGCGACCAACCTCGGCGAGGCGCTGCGCCGCATCACCGAGGGGGCGGCGATGATCCGCTCCAAGGGCGAAGCCGGCACCGGCGACGTGTCCAACGCGACCACCCACATGCGTCAGATCGGCGGCGAGATCCGGCGTCTGACGTCGATGTCTGAAGACGAGTTGTACGTTGCGGCAAAGGAATTGCAGGCGCCCTACGATCTGGTGGTCGAGGTGGCCCGGGCCGGGAAGCTGCCGGTGACGCTGTTCACCGCGGGCGGTATCGCCTCCCCGGCCGATGCGGCGATGATGATGCAGCTGGGCGCCGAGGGTGTCTTCGTCGGCTCCGGCATCTTCAAATCCGGCGATCCGGCGGCGCGTGCCGCTGCGATCGTCAAGGCCACCACCTTCTACGACGACCCCGACGTGCTGGCGAAGGTCTCGCGAGGGCTGGGGGAGCCGATGGTCGGCCTCAACGTGGAGGGTGTTGCGGCCCCGCACCGGCTCGCTGATCGCGGCTGGTAGATACGTCTCGTGGCGATCGAACAAATACTTGATCTCGAGCAGCTTGAGGTCAACATCTACCGCGGCGGTGTGTTCAGTCCCGAATCCGGTTATTTTCAGCGCACTTTCGGCGGTCATGTAGCGGGCCAGTCGCTGGTGTCGGCGGTGCGCACAGTGGACCCATCGTTTCAGGTGCACTCGCTGCACGGATACTTCCTGCGTCCCGGTGACGCCCGCGCCCCGTCGGTGTACATCGTCGAACGGCTGCGCGACGGCGGATCGTTCGTCACCCGCCGCGTCAACGCCATCCAGCACGGCGAGACCATCTTCTCGATGTCGGCGTCCTTCCAGACCGACCAGAGCGGTATCGAGCACCAGGACACCGCGCCCACTGCGCCGCCGCCCGACGACCTGCCGAGCTTCATCTCCAAGGGCGGGGCGTTCGATGACGCGGGGTTTGCGCAGTTCGCGGAGTGGGATGTGCGGCTGGTACCGCGCGATCAACTCACGCTGCTGCCCGGCAAGGCGTCCCAGCAGCAGGTGTGGTTTCGGCACCGCGATCCGCTGCCCGACGACCACGTGCTGCACATCTGCGCGCTGGCCTACATGAGCGACCTCACGCTGCTGGGTTCGGCGCAGGTGAACTACCCCGAGGTGCGTAGGCACCTGCAGGTCGCGTCGCTGGACCACGCCATGTGGTTCATGCGGCCGTTCAGGGCCGACGAGTGGCTGCTTTACGACCAGTCCTCGCCGTCGGCCTCGGGTGGGCGCTCGTTGTGCCAGGGCAAGATCTTCAACCAGTACGGGGAGATGGTGGCTGCGGTGATGCAGGAGGGCCTGACCCGCTACCAGCGCGACTACCAGCGATGAGCGCGCCGCACGTCGGTGTGTTGGCGCTGCAGGGCGACACCCGGGAGCATCTCGCGGCGCTGCGTGAAGCCGGGGCTGAGGCGTCGACGGTTCGACGGTTGCGCGAGCTGCAAAGCGTGGATGCGCTGGTGATCCCGGGTGGGGAGTCCACCACGATGAGCCATCTGCTCGCCGAACTCGAGCTGCTCGAGCCGCTGCGCGCCCGGCTGGCCGAGGGGATGCCCGCCTACGGATCGTGTGCCGGCATGATCCTGTTGGCGTCGGAGATCCTGGACGCCGGAGCGGCCGGACGCGAGGCCACACCGTTGAAGGCGATCGATATGACCGTGCGGCGCAACGCTTTCGGTCGTCAGGTCGATTCGTTCGAGGGTGACATCGCGTTCGACGGGCTGGATGAGCCGGTGCACGCGGTGTTCATCCGGGCGCCGTGGGTGGAACGTGTCGGATCGGGCGTACAGGTGCTCGCCGAGGCGGCGGGCCACGTCGTCGCGGTGCGGCAGGGCCGGGTGTTCGCGACGGCGTTTCATCCCGAGATGACCGGCGACCGCCGCATCCACAAGCTGTTCGTCGACGCGCTCTGACTGGGATTTCGGCGCGCTCATGCCCGCTGACGGGTCGTCAGCGCGCCGAAATCACCTGTTAGCGCAGTGGTAGGCCGGTGACCGCGCGGCCGATCACCAGGCGCTGAATTTCGCTGGTGCCCTCGAAGATCGTGAAGATCTTCGCGTCGCGGTGCATCCGCTCGACCGGATACTCGCGGGTGTAGCCGTTGCCGCCGAGGATCTGGATCGCCTCGTCGGTGACATAGACCGCGGTTTCGCTGGCGACGAGTTTGGCCATCGACCCCTCGGCGCTGTCGAACGACTTGCCGTTGCGGGCCATCCACCCGGCGCGCCACACCAGAAGACGCGCGGCGTCGATACGGGCCTTCATATCGGCCAATTTAAAGGCGATGGCTTGAAATTCGGCGATCTTGCGGCCGAACTGCTCGCGTTGCAGGGCGTAGTCCAGCGCGTACTCGTAGGCGGCGCGCGCGACGCCGACGGCCATCGCTCCGACCGTGGGCCGGGTGCGTTCGAACGTGGCCAGCGCCGCCTGGCTCTTGGCGCTCTTGCCCTCGCGGATGTGCGCGATGCGCTCCTCGAACTTCTCGCGTCCGCCGACGATCAGGCGACCGGGGATGCGGACGTCCTCGAGCACCACCTCGGCGGTGTGCGACGCCCGGATGCCGTGCTTGAGGAACTTCTGGCCCTGCCGGAACCCTGGGGTGTCGGGAGGGATGATGAAGGTGGCCTGTCCGCGGGTGCCCAGTTCGGGGTACACCGTGGCCACAACGACGTGCACCTCGGCGATGCCGCCGTTGGTGGCCCAGGTCTTGGTGCCGTTGAGCACCCACTCGTCGGTGGCCTCGTCGTAGCGGGCACGGGTCAGGATGGCGCCGACGTCGGACCCGGCGCCGGGTTCCGATGAACAGAACGCGGCGACCTTGGGCTCGTTGACCGTGCCGAACATCTGCGGCACCCATTCACCGACCTGCTCGGGGGTGCCGTTGGCGGCCAGTGAGGCCGCCGCCAGGCCGGTGCCCAGGATGGCCAGCGCGATTCCGGCGTCGCCCCAGAACATCTCCTCGAACGCGGTCAGCATCCCCAGCCCGGACGGCTCGGCCGACTGCTCGGCGAAGAACTCCATGGAGTAGATGCCGACCTTGGCGGCCTCCTGGATGATCGGCCACGGCGTCTCTTCCCGCTCGTCCCATTCGGCGGCGGCGGGTCGGATCACGTTGGCGGCAAAGTCATGCACCCAGTCCCGGACGTGGATGAGATCGGGAGAAAGTTCCAACGAGAACGACATGGCCGGTATCTTACTGCGGAGTAAGTTCGATGTGAAATTGTGCCGTCAAACCAGCACGGGCAGCAGCAATCGCGATGAGGACCGAACCGTATTGAGGCTGCTGGTGCCGACGCTGGCATGCCGGAAGTTCATGATCGCCGGCGCCTGCGGGTCCTGGTCGTCACTGGTCAAGACGATGCGTATGCGGTGCCCGCGGCCGAAGCGACGTGCGTTGGGCACCAACGGGATTCGGTACTCGACATCCTGTCCGACGGGCACCGCGACGGCGTCGGTGCACGGCAGCACGGGCGCCCCGTCACGGCTTGCCGCGTCGTCGACCGTCCGTAGGCTCGCGCGCAGCCATCCGGCGGTCACGTCGGTGACTTCGCCGTCGGGCGCGACGTCCTGCAACGTGGCCAGCCATGCGGTGTCCGACGCTGTGGCAGTCGCGGTCAGGCGCAACTCGATGTCGCCGACGACGTCGAGCGCGGCCGGCAGGGGAGCAGTGGCCCACGTCAGCGCGGACGGCGGATCGATCGTGCTGGGCCTGGCGCGGTTGAGGCCGGCGCCCAGCGCCAGGTAGTCGCGTGCGCCGGGTTCGCCGTCATCCTCGGACAGTGCGCCGTCGGCGCGCAGGGCAAACGCACGATAGGTGACGGGCGGTGGCCACGACTCGGCGGTGTGCCAGCCGTCGGCGCCGGGCAGCACGTAGCGGACTGGCGGGCCGTCCATGATCCCGGTGTCGGCGCCCTTGAGCCAGTGGTCGTACCAGGCCAGCGCCTCGTGGTGCAGGCTCTCCCACGGCCAGGTAAGACCGAACTGGCCCAGCATGCCCATGCGCACATCAGCGTTGTCCGCCAACGCGTTCCACGCGGTGAACGTCGAAGGCAGATGCAGGGGAACATTCTCCCAGTCGCAGCCCAGATACACCGGGATGTCGACGTCCTTGAGTAGCGGCAGCAGATTGCGCTCCTGCCACCACTGGTCGCGGTGCGGATGTTTGACGACGACGTGGAGGAACAGGTCGTCCCACGGGTGCGGGCTGTGCGGCAGCTTGAGCAGCTGGCGCATCATCGTGACCGCCGACTCGCCGTTCATCGTGGCGAACCTGCGGTGCAGGCGGGGGTTGGCCAGGATCCGGCGCGCCAGCGCGATCACCGGGTTGCGCCGCCAGAACGCGTCGCTGCGGTCAGACGTGAGCCCCATCATCGACAGGAACGGGGTGATGAACGACGTGCTGGCCAACCCGTGGTGTGAGGCGCCCTCGTACAGATCGGCCGTCGCGGCGACCGGGAAGATCGCCTTGAGGTGCGGTGGCCGCTCGACCGCCGCCTCCAACTGCGTCATCGCGAAGTAGCTGATGCCGATCATGCCGACGTTGCCGTCACACCACGGCTGCGCGGCCGCCCACTCGACGAGGTCGAACATGTCGCGGCGTTCCTGCGGGTCGAAGAACCCGAACGTTCCACCGGACCCGCCCGTCCCGCGGACGTTGGCGATCACGTGGACATAGCCGCGCGGCACCCAGAAGTCCGTCGCACCCGCTTCGATGAACCCGGCCGGCGCCCCGAGGTTCTGCATCTGGCGGGGGTAGGGCGACGCCGCGACCAGCGCCGGATACCTGCCCTTCTCGGCGGGGCGGTGGACGTCGGCGAGCAGCGTGACGCCGTCGCGCATCAACACGGCGACGTTGGCGTCGCGCCGGATCCCGAACTGCGGCCGGCTCAAGTTGCGGTAGGTGCGGCCGGTGGTTTGCGGACCGTTGAGGACGCGTTCCGATGCGGGCATAGTTTCACGCTACGATGAAACTAGTCTCAACGCAACGTGAAATACGAGCTAGAATCGGTACATGTCGAAGAAGCCGGCGGCTCCGGGTCCGCGCGATGAACGCGGCGTGCTGGCGGCGCGGATCCTGGCCGCGGCGCGCGAAGCGTTCGCTGAGACCGGCTGGGCGGGCACGACGATCAGGTCGGTGGCGCGCGCGGCCGACGTCGATCCCGCGCTGGTCTACCACTACTTCAAATCCAAGGAGGGGTTGCTCGACGCGGCGACAAATCCGCCGCAGGGGTGGCTGGACGACGTCGCCAGAGCGTGGACCACGCCGGTGGACCAACTCGGCGCCGCGTTGCTGCGTCTGATGCTGGGCGCCTGGGCCGACGAGGAGGTCGGTCCGGTGCTGCGGTCGGTGCTGCAGACCGCAGCGCACGATCAGGGCACCCGCGAAAAGCTGCGGGGGATCGTCGAAAGCAGCCTGATCGGCGTAGCGCAGCTGGGCGTCGACGATCGCGACCGCAAGGTGCGCAGCGGCCTGATCTCGTCGCAGATCATGGGATTGGCGATGATGCGCTACATCTGGAAAATTGAGCCGATCGCGTCGATGAGCCCGGAGGAGATCGTCGTTGCGGTTGCGCCCAATCTGCAGCATTACATTTCCGGACCCATCCGCTCGCCGTCGGTTATCGCATCGATGCACGTAGACTCGTCGGCCGGACGTTGAGTACGACTTTTTAGAGAGCGAGTACCACCTGAATGAGCGGCCATTCCAAGTGGGCCACCACCAAGCACAAGAAGGCCATCGTCGACGCCCGCCGCGGCAAGATGTTCGCCAAGCTGATCAAGAACGTCGAGGTGGCCGCGCGCGTCGGTGGTGGCGACCCGGCCGGCAACCCCACGCTGTATGACGCCATTCAGAAGGCCAAGAAGAACTCGGTGCCCAACGACAACATCGAGCGCGCGCGTCGCCGCGGCGCCGGTGAGGAAGCCGGCGGCGCGGAGTACCAGAACATCACCTACGAGGGCTACGGCCCCAACGGCGTCGCTGTGTTGGTCGAGTGCCTGACCGACAACCGCAACCGCGCGGCCGGCGACGTGCGGGTGGCGATGACGCGCAACGGCGGCAACATGGCCGATCCCGGTTCGGTGGCCTATCTGTTCTCCCGCAAGGGCGTGGTGACGCTAGACAAGGACGGGCTCAGCGAAGACGACGTACTGACCGCGGTGCTCGAGGCCGGCGCCGAAGAGGTCAACGATCTCGGCGACAGCTTCCAGGTGATCTCCGAGCCCAGCGATCTGGTGGCGGTGCGCACCGCGTTGCAGGACGCCGGCATCGACTACGACTCGGCCGAGGCGGGTTTCGAGCCGTCGGTGACCGTGCCCGTCGACCTCGAGGGTGCGCGCAAGATCATGAAGTTGGTCGACGCGCTCGAGGACCTCGACGACGTGCAGGACGTCTACACCAACATCGACATCCCCGACGACGTCGCGGCCCAACTCGACGACGAGGACTAGCTGCGCGTTTTCCCCGCCGCATAGCCCCAACCCCGCCGCGATCGACGTTTTGGCGCGGTTCTACTCGTACTTTCCGGCCCGGCTGTCCCTTTCGGTGAGCAAGAAGGTGGCCAGCGCGGCGGCGGTGGCTTCGGGGTTGTCGAGCATGACGAGCACGTAGGCGTCGTCGACATATCGCAACTGCGCCTTCGGTAACAGCGCGGCTAGCCGCTCGCCGTGCGCGACGGGCATGACGGGGTTGCGGCTCCACAGCACCAGGGCGTCGCCGTCAAAGTCCGCGAGCCGGTTGGTCGCACGGATCAACTCCCGGTCGTCGAACTTGGTGCGGCAGTACTTCAGCAGATCGCGCCGAATGCGCTTGTCGGCCAGCGCGGCATTGGTCCAGTTCTCGGCAATATGCTGGGGCACAGGCTTTTTCGTCATCTGGCCGAGCATGAAGAACTGCCGTCGCAGCCAGCCGATCCTGAGCTGGCGCTGCGCCAGTGCCACCGTGCCGGTGGTGCGGCTGGCCAGCCAGGCCATCTTGCCCGGAAAGCCCGGCGGAAAGTTGTCGAACGCCTCCGACGGGCAGATCACCAGCCGCGCCACGCGTTTGTCGCGGCCCATGTCGGTGAGAAACAGCGGCCCACCCCAGTCGCTGACCACGAGTGTGACGTCGGCGAGGTCGAGGGCGTCGAGGAAGTCCGCGACGATGTTGACCATTCCAGGCATCGTCAGGTCGGCGTCGTCGCGCATCGGGACGCGGTGCCCACCCAGCGGCAGCACCGGCAGCAGGTAACGAAATCCCCGCGGCAGAAGCGGCAGCGCCAAATCCCACTGCGTGTCGTTGAACAACACCCCGTGCAGCAGCACCACCGGCGGGCCGTCCGGATCGCCCTCCTGCCGGTACTCGATGGTGCCTGCGGTGACGTCGACGGAGCTCATGGCGGCCTCTTCTGATTAGAACGGTGATTCTAGAACGTATACTCTAGTCTGTAGGAAGGGGGCGAGAATGGCAAGGTCCACCCGGGAGGCGATTCTGACGGCGGCCGCCGAGCTGATGCGCCGCAAGGGTTACGGCGCGGTCGGCATGAAGGACATCGCCGAGGCCGCGGGTGCGCCCATCGGCTCGCTGTACCACCATTTCCGCGGCGGCAAGGTGCAGATCGCCCGGGAGGCGCTGATCAACGCCGGGGCCGCCTACGCGCTGCTCATCCCGTCGATCGTCGACGAGCACACCGACCTCGGGGAGGCGATCGAGGCCGTCTACACGCAGGCCGCCGAGCACATGGCGGGCACCGGTTTTGCCAACATGTGCCCGGTCGGCACCGTCGCCGCCGAGGTCGCCGACACGGTCGAGGAGCTCCGCGCCACGTCAGCCTCGGTGTTTGACGCGTGGATCGACGGCGGCACCGCCTACTTCGTCGGGCGGGGTCTGGACGCACCGCAGGCCCGCGGCGTGACGCTGGCCCTGGTGGGCGCGTTGGAAGGCGCGTTCATCCTCGCGCGCACGCTGCGCAGCACCGAACCGCTGCTGGCGGCGGGGCGCGCACTGGCCCCGCAGTACCGCGGCACGCCACTGCGGCCGTTGGACCGCGCGGAGGCGCGCTCGTAGCGGCCCGGCCCCGAGCGTGTCTGCCCGAGAGTGTCGGGTTCTCCCGTTAAGCTCTCGAACAGGTGTTCACAGAAGGAGCGGCCGTGCGGGTGATGGGTGTCGACCCCGGGTTGACGCGCTGTGGCCTCTCGGTCATCGAGAGCGGTACGGGCCGGCAGGTCATCGCGCTGGATGTGGACGTGGTACGCACCCCGTCGGATCAGGCTCTGCACCACCGACTACTCGTCATCAGCGACGCTGTTGAACACTGGATGGACACCCACCACCCTGATGTCATCGCGATCGAGCGGGTGTTCTCCCAGCACAACGTGTCGACCGTGATGGGCACCGCGCAGGCCGGCGGCGTCATCGCGCTGGCCGCGGCCAAACGCGACATCGACGTGCACTTCCACACGCCCAGCGAGGTCAAGGCCGCGGTCACCGGCAACGGTAACGCTGATAAGGCGCAGGTCACCGCGATGGTCACCAGAATCCTTGCGCTGCAGACCAAGCCGACGCCCGCCGATGCCGCCGACGCGTTGGCGCTGGCGATCTGTCACTGCTGGCGCGCCCCGATGATCGCGCGGATGGCCGCCGCAGAGGCGCTGGCCGCCGAGCAGAAGCGCAAGTACCAGGCGAAGTTGAAGACCCAGCAGGCCAGAGTGAAAGCAGCACGATGATCGCATCCATACGCGGCGAGGTTCTCGACGTCGCGCTCGACCACGTCGTCATCGAGGCGGCCGGGGTGGGTTACAAGGTGATGGCGACACCGTCCGCGCTGGCCACGTTGCGCCGCGGCAGCGAGGCCCGGCTGATCACCGCGATGATCGTGCGTGAGGACTCGATGACGCTGTACGGCTTTCCCGACGGCAATGCGCGCGACCTGTTTCTCACGCTGCTCGGGGTCTCCGGTATCGGGCCGAGCATCGCGCTGGGTGCGCTGGCCATGTACGACGGCCCCACCCTGCGCCAGGCCATCGCCGAAAGCGACATCACGGCGCTGACGCGAATCCCCAAGGTGGGCAAGAAAACCGCCGAACTCATGGTGCTCAGCCTGCGCGACAAGATGGGCGCGGTCACCCCGTCGGGTGACACCGCGCTCAACGGGCACTCGGTGCGCGGCCCGGTGGTGGAAGCCCTTGTCGGCCTTGGCTTTGCGGCCAAACAGGCCGAGGAGGCCACCGACAAGGTGCTGGCCAACGACCCCGAGGCCACCCAGTCGACCGCGCTGCGGGCGGCGCTGTCCATGTTGGGTAAGAAGTGAGCCGCTTCGACGACCCCGAGCAGGATCCCGACGACCGCGAGGTGTCGCCGGCGCTGACCGTCGGAGAAGGCGACATCGACGCCAGCCTGCGACCACGCTCCCTCGGCGAGTTCATCGGCCAACCCCGGGTGCGTGAACAGCTTCAGTTGGTCATCGAGGGCGCCAAGAACCGCGGCGGCACACCCGATCACATCCTGCTGTCGGGTCCGCCCGGACTGGGTAAGACGTCGCTGGCGATGATCATCGCCGCCGAACTCGGGTCGTCGCTGCGGGTCACCTCCGGGCCCGCGCTGGAACGCGCGGGCGACCTGGCCGCGATGCTGTCCAACCTCGTCGAGCACGACGTGTTGTTCATTGACGAGATCCACCGCATCGCCCGCCCGGCCGAGGAAATGCTGTATCTGGCGATGGAAGACTTCCGCGTCGACGTGGTCGTCGGGAAAGGCCCTGGGGCGACGTCCATTCCGTTGGAGGTCGCGCCGTTCACGCTCGTCGGCGCCACCACCCGCTCCGGTGCGCTGACCGGGCCGCTGCGCGACCGGTTCGGCTTCACCGCGCACATGGACTTCTACGAGCCGGCCGAGCTCGAACTGGTGCTCAAGCGTTCCGCGGGCATCCTGGGCATCGAACTGGGCGCCGACGCCGGGACCGAGATCGCCCGCCGCTCCCGCGGCACCCCGCGCATCGCCAACCGGCTGCTGCGCCGGGTCCGCGACTACGCCGAGGTGCGAGCCGACGGCATCATCACCAGGGATATCGCCAAGGCGGCGCTGGAGGTCTACGACGTTGACGAGCTCGGCCTGGACCGACTCGACCGGGCCGTACTGTCCGCGTTGACAAGGAGTTTCGGCGGTGGCCCGGTCGGGGTGTCCACGCTGGCCGTCGCGGTCGGGGAGGAGGCCGCCACGGTCGAGGAGGTGTGCGAGCCGTTTCTGGTACGCGCCGGGATGATCGCGCGCACGCCGCGGGGCCGGGTGGCCACCGCGGCGGCGTGGACGCACCTGGGCATAACCCCACCCAGTGGCGTCAACGGCTTGGGCCAGCCCGGCCTATTCGAATAGCGGGAGTTCTTCGATGGGAAGCGGAACCATCCGGGTCGGCGGGCTGTGCGGTATCGCGTCAGCGGCGGCGATCGTGCCCGCCTACCTCGTCGGTTCTCCGGAAACGCCCGACGATCCCGGCCGCGTGCAGACCTACTTCGGCAGCGCCGCATCGTTTCTCACCGCCAACGGCACCCTGCCGCTGCTGCACGTCATATTCGGCATGTTGTTCCTGGGGGTGCTGACCGCGACGCTACGGTCGGCCGCCGGGCCCACCGGGGCGGTGTACACCGCGATCATCGGCGGCACGGTGTTCCTCGCATTGATGGCCGCGGGCCTGGCCGCCGAGGTGGCGGTGCCAGCGGCGATCGTGCAATTCGACGACGTGACCGTGACGGAGTTCGCGCAGCCGTTCCTCGGGCTGTCGATATGGCTGTACCACTACAGCCAACTAGGCGCAGCCGCAATGGTTTTCGCGACCGCCTACGTCGTCTGGCGAACCGCCGTGCTGCCGAAATGGTCAGCGGTGTTCGCCGTGCTCGGCGTGCCTGCGCTGCTGCACACCTGGATCGGGCTGCCCGCCGCCTACACCACCGCCGCGTGGATCGCGCTGACGGGCGTGTTCATGCTGGCCCTGCCGCCGGTCGTGCGAGTGGAAAGCGTGGGGGTGTGATGCTCTGGTGCTGTTGGGCGTCGCCGTCACGCTGTAGCGTCGCTGTGTGAGGCGAATCCAGGCTGCGCTGCTGGCGGTTCTCGTCGTTGCCGGGTGCGCTCACAGCTCCGCCGATCCCGTCCCGTCGGGCTCAGTCGGCATCGGCGACCACCGGTCGCTGTATCTGGACTGCCAGGGCGCCGGTACGCCGACGGTGTTCGTCATCCCCGGCAAGGGCAGCTACGCAGAAGCGTGGAACTATATTGTGCCACAGGATGATCCGATCCGGCGGTCACCGTACGACATCATCACACAGGCCCAACTGGTGCCCAGTACCGGCGCGGTGCAGCCGAGCGTCGCAAAGGTGAGCCGGACATGTGTCTATGACCGGCCGAACACCCGGCCCGATGGTGCCGACCGGTCGACCGACGTGGCGCAACCTCATACCGTCCAACAGGACGTCGATGACGTGCTCGCCCTGCTCGGGGCGGCACAGTTGCCGGGGCCGTTCGTGTTCGTCGCGCATTCCTACGGCGGCCTCGTGCTCGACCTGCTGGCGAGGACACACCCGCAGTTGGTGGCGGGCATCGTGATGGTCGACGCGGTGTCGGAGTTCCTGCCCTCCCTCGGCACCCCCGCGCAGAACGCCGCATTCGAACGCGACATCATGGCGCCGGCCGAACCCGGCGGAGAGGGCATATTGGGCGGCGACGCGTTCGCCCGAATCGAGTCCGCGCCGCCGCTGCCGCGCGTTCCGGCGATCGTGCTGAGCGCCGGTAAGTTCGTGCCGCCCGAGACGCTCACACCCGACAACTACACGCTGGCCCAAATCCACCAAGCCAACACCAAATTGGCCGAGGCGCTCGGCACCACCAACGTCATCGCTGCCGGCAGCGGCCACAACCTGATGCTCTACGAGCCGAAGTTCGTCGCCGACAACATCATCGGCGTCGTCGACCGGGTCCGCGCCGGTGCGTGACCCGGGCGGGACACCGAAGTCAGCGAATCGCGGGCAGCGCCGTGTGCAAGGCGGCGCGTCCGGCGAGCACCTCGACCGCGGCCGTGGCATCCGGCACGGCGATCAGCAGATCGCGGGTGGCCGTCAGCGCCTCGGGTGACGGTTCGACGCCGCCGACCGCCGGTGGCGAGGTCGAGCAGATGCACGGTGGCTTCCATCAGCGCGTCCCAGCGATGACCCCGGCCGTCGTGCTGCATACCGCCCAACGTGGTAATGCCCGGTTACCGGGCCCAGCGCGTGGGTATTCAGCCAGGGACCACCAAGGAGGCATCATGACCGAGACGCGTGTACCGACCAAAGGCGGCCGTTTGCACATGCCCCGCAGTCGGGGCGCGGCAAGCGGGTTGCTGTTGATTCTGTTAGGCGCGTGGGGTGCGCTGATTCCGTTCATCGGGCCGCTGTTCAACTTCGCGTTCAGCCCTGACCAGGCCTGGACTTGGACCACCGGACGCGGCTGGCTGCAGGTGCTACCCGGTGTGGTCACCGTGATCGGCGGTCTGCTGTTGCTAGTGTCGCGCAACCGTGCCACAGCCATGCTCGGCGGCTGGCTTGCCGTCGCGGGTGGTGCCTGGTTCGTGATCGGCCGCGCCTTGGCCGGTCCATTGGCCATCGGCGACGCCGGCGTGCCCGTCGCGGCCACGGAGGCCAAGCGGGTGGCGTTGGAGCTGACCTACTTCTACGGCCTGGGTGCGCTGATCGTGTTCCTGGGTGCCGCCGCGCTGGGCCGCATCTCGGTGCGCAGCGTGCGCGACGTCGAATGGGCGGACCACCATTCGACGACGGCTGCCGCCGTCGCCGCGCCCACCACCACGGACCGCGTCGACACCACGGACCGCGTCGACGAGCCCGCGCCGGCCACGGCGGATCAGCACACCGAGGTCATCGGGCCCACCGCGGACACCGCGCAACCACGCAAGCGGGGTCTGATGGACCGGTTCCGCTCGCGCGGCCACCGTGGCGGGCACCTCGCGCACCGGTAATCGACTCTCGGAAAACGCGACAGCGGCGCAAAGTGCCCACGGGCGCTTTGCGCCGTTTCGTGTGCGGGTGACGTGGATCGCAGCGCCGCTCTGGATGGGACGAGGTTCACCCGCCTCATGTGATCTGCGTGACGGTGACCCGGATATCCGGAAGATAGCCTGCCTATCTAAAGGTTATACCGATAGTTCTAGTCGCGTTTTCCAAGGAGTCCACCTATGCCTGACAGGCCTGGCGTCACCAGTTCTGTTGTTGCACGCCAGAATTCGGCTACCGCGCTGTGCGAGGCGTTCGGCTTTCCCGAAGAGGACTGGCCGATGTTCGCCCGCTGGGCTTCGGCTCCGATGGCGCCGCGAGATGAAGAAGCCCTCTTCCAGTACGTCGATGTAAAGATCGCCGAGCGGTGCTGGAAGCCCACCGACGACCTGTTGTCGGAGCTGATCGACTTCGAGGCCGACGGCGTGGAACTCACCGCCGAGGAGATCTACCGCTTCGTCGCCACCCTGATGGCCGACGGCGTCTTCTAAGAACCCGCGATTTGTGGAGCCGCACCCGCGTTCAGCGCGGCTCCCGCTCCGCAAGCCGTCACAAGATCAGCCCGAAGCCACCGATTCGGCCATAAAACAGGGGGCCGGGCGACGGCATCACTGCCTGAATGCGGGATCGGGAACGGATTTCGTCGTACCGGGGAGGGCGACAGGTGCGTCCATCGGCGTCACCCGGCACAATGGCACACTGGTCACTTACGAGGCGCTTTGGCCTGCCGTCTGCGCGCCGTGACCACAAGACCTACACGAAAGACAGTTACCTTCATGGACCTCGTCATCTTCCTGCCTCTGCTCATCGTGCTGGGCGCGTTCATGTTCTTCGCGTCGCGGCGCCAGAAGAAGGCGATGCAGGCCACCATCGACCTGCACAATTCGCTCCAAATCGGGGACCGGATCCACACCACGTCGGGTCTGCAGGGCACCATCACCGCGATCTCCGACGACACCATCGACCTGGAGATCGCCCCCGGCGTCGTCACAACCTGGATGAAGCTGGCCGTACGCGACCGCATCGAGGACGACCTCGACGACGACTACGAGGACACCGACAGCGCCTCCGAGCTCACCGAGAGCCCCAACAACAAAGACTGACAACTGAGGACTCAGCAAGAGCACGTACGCTCTGCGGTGCTGACGAACTGACCTCTAGGAGACCCTGAAACGTGGCATCGTCTTCGGCGCCGGTGCACCCCTACCGCTATCTGACGCTTTTTCTGGCGTTGCTCATCGGCGCCTTCTCCCTTGTCTTCCTGACGGGGGACAAACAGGCTCAGCCGAAACTCGGCATCGACCTGCAGGGCGGCACCCGGGTGACCCTTACCGCGCGCACACCCGACGGCTCACCGCCGACCCGCGAGGCGCTCAACCAAGCCCAGCAGATCATCAACGACCGCGTCAACGGTCTTGGCGTCTCGGGCTCTGAGGTCATCATCGACGGCAACAACCTGGTCATCACCGTGCCGGGCAGCGACACCAGCGACGCGCGCAACCTCGGCCAGACCGCCAGGCTCTACATCCGTCCGGTCATCCACGCCATTCCCGCGATGGAGCAGCCGCCGGCGGGAGCGCCCGAGGGCTCGCCGTTCGGTATGCCCGGCGCGCCGGGAGCGCCCCCCGGCGCACCCGGAATGCCCGGGACCCCGCCGACCGCGCCGGCTGAACCGGGCGCTCCGGCGGCGCCCGCGCCCGAGGGGGAGGGGCAGGCACCCGCGCCACAGCCGCGCCCGTACCCGCAGGAACCGCCGGCTCAACCTGCGCCGACGCCGACGCCCAGCCCGGCGCCCAGCCCAGCGCCACCGGCGCCGTCACCCAGCCCGACGCCGACCTCCCCGGAGGACGTGCCCCTGGAGCAGCGCATCGCCGATGAGAAGCAGCTACGGCAGAGCAACGACCAGCAGATCCAGATTCTGGCGCTGCAGTTCCAGGCCACCCGCTGCGATGAAGACGATGTGCTGGCCGGCCACGACGACCCGAACCTGCCGCTGATCACCTGTTCCACCGACGGCGACGAGGTCTACCTGCTGGCGCCGTCGATCATCAACGGTGAGCAGATCGAGAACGCCGACTCGGGCCTGGACCAGCAGCGCGGCGAATACGTCGTCGATCTGCAGTTCAAGAGCGAAGCCTCCAGGACCTGGGCCGACTTCACCGCCGCCAACGTCGGCACGCAGACCGCGTTCGTGCTCGACACCAAGGTGGTCAGCGCACCGGCGATCCAGGAGGCGATTCCGGGCGGCCGCACCCAGATCACCGGTCAGTTCAACCAGCAATCGGCGCGCGAACTGGCCAACGTCCTGAAATACGGTTCGTTGCCGCTGTCGTTTGAGTCCTCAGAAGCCGAAACGGTCTCGGCCACACTGGGATTGTCCTCGCTGCGGGCAGGTCTGATCGCCGGCGCGGTCGGGTTGGCGGCGGTGTTGCTGTACTCGCTGCTGTTCTACCGACTGCTGGGAGTTCTGGTAGCGCTGTCGCTGGTCGCTTCCGGCGCAATGGTTTACGCGATACTGGTGCTGCTCGGCCGGTGGATCGGTTACACGCTGGACCTCGCAGGCATCGCGGGTCTGGTCATCGGTATCGGTATGACGGCCGACTCGTTCGTGGTGTTCTTTGAACGCATCAAAGATGAGATACGCGAAGGCCGTTCGTTCCGGTCCGCAGTACCACGCGGTTGGGCCAGGGCCCGCAAGACGATTGTGTCCGGAAACGCCGTGACGCTGCTGGCCGCGGTGGTGTTGTACATCCTGGCGGTCGGACAGGTGAAGGGGTTCGCGTTCACCCTGGGCCTGACGACGGTGCTCGACGTCACCGTCGTCTTCCTGGTGACCTGGCCGCTGGTGTACCTGGCGTCGAAGTCGACGACGTTCGCCAAGCCGGCGTTCAACGGCCTCGGTGCAGTGCAGCAGATCGCCCGGGAACGACGAGTGGCGGCGCACGCGACGGGACGGGACTGACATATGGCCGCTAAGCATTCACCCGAATCGGCCGCCGTGGAGGCGCCGAGCCTGGAATCCGGGACGCCGAAGCACAACTTCTTCGTCCGCCTCTACACCGGCACCGGCGCGTTCGAGGTCGTCGGCAGGCGCAAGCTGTGGTTCACGATCAGCGGCGTCATCGTCGCGGTGTGCATCGCCAGCATGCTGTTGCGCGGGTTCACGCTGGGCATCGACTTCGAGGGCGGCACCAAGGTCGCCGTCCCCGCGGCGACCGAGACGGGCACCATCTCGGTGCAGCAGGTCGAAAACGTGTTCACCGAGACGCTGGACAAGGTCCCCGAATCCGTGGTCCTCGTCGGCAGCGGCGGATCGGCCACCGTGCAGATCCGCTCCGAGCACCTCACCAACGAGGAGACCGAAGAACTGCGCACCGCGCTGTTCGACGCCTTCAAACCGCTCAATGCCGACGGCGTTCCGAGCAGGCTGGCCATCAGCGATTCGGCGGTCTCGGAAACCTGGGGCGGTCAGATCACCCAGAAGGCGCTGATCGCCTTGGTGGTGTTCATCGTTCTGGCGACCATCTACATCACCGTGCGCTACGAGCGCTACATGTCAATCGCGGCGATGGCCGCGCTCGCATTCGACCTCATCGTCACCGCGGGCGTGTACTCGATCGTCGGGTTCGAGGTGACCCCGGCGATGGTGATCGGCCTGCTGACGATCCTGGGCTTCTCGCTCTACGACACCGTCATCGTGTTCGACAAGGTCGAGGAGAACACCCACGGTTTCGAACACACCACCCGGCGCACCTTCGCCGAACAGGCCAACCTGGCCGTCAACCAGACCTTCATGCGGTCGATCAACACCAGCGTGATCTCGGTGCTGCCGATCGTGGCGCTGATGGTGATCGCGGTGTGGCTGCTGGGCGTCGGCACGTTGATGGACCTGGCGCTGGTGCAGCTGGTCGGTGTGATCGTCGGAACCTATTCGTCGATCTTCTTCGCCACCCCGCTGCTGGTGACCATGCGTGAGCGCACCGAGCTGGTGCGCAACCACACCCGCCGGGTGATGAACCGCCGCAAAGGCGTCGAGGCCAAGGCCGCCGCCGCCAATACCGACACCGACACCGACAGCGGCACCGAGGAGCAGCCGGAGACCGTCGCGGCGGCATCGGTGGCCACCAGCACCCCCGCACCGGACAAGCCGGCACCGGGCGCCCGTCCGGTACGGCCGACAAGCAGCCGAACGGGGCGACCGTCGGGTAAGCGCAACACGCGGCGGCGGTAGCCGGAGATGACTGGCCGGTGCCGGCGCGGTGGTGTCCTGGCGGCTGTGCTGTTGCTGGCCGCGGGATTGGCGTCGTGTTCGCGCAGCCCCGCCGACAGCGTCGACTACGCCGTCGACGGACCGTTGACCACGTTCAACACCAACACCGTCGAGGGGGCCGCGTCGGCGGCTCCGCAGGCCTTCGCCCGTGTACTGACCGGCTTCAGCTATCACGGACCGGACGGCCAGATCGTCGGCGATCAGGACTTCGGCTCGGTTTCCGTGGTCGGACGCAGCCCGCTGCTGCTCGACTACGAGATCAACGCCGATGCGGTCTACTCCGACGGAAAGCCCGTCACCTGCGACGACATGGTGCTGGCGTGGGCGTCGCAGTCCGGGCGCTTTCCAGGCTTCGACGCGGCCAGCCGCGCCGGCTACAGCGACATCGCCGGTGTCGAGTGCACACCCGGGCAGAAGAAGGCCCGGGTGTCGTTCGTTCCGGAGCGCGGGTTCGTCGACTACGGCCAGTTGTTCAGCGCGACGTCGATGATGCCGTCGCACGTCATCGCCGACGTGCTCGGCCTGCCGGACGGCGGGGTGGCCACCGCGATCGCCGACAACGACGGACCGACGATCGAACGCATCGCGCAGGTCTGGAACAGCACCTGGGAGCTCACCCCCGATCTGGACCTCAAGAAGTTCCCCTCATCGGGCCCGTACAAGCTCGACTCGGTGACCGAGGACGGCGCCGTCGTGCTCGTCGCCAACGAGAAGTGGTGGGGCGCAACGCCGGTCACCAAGAAAGTCACCGTGCATCCTCATCCCGACGCGATGCAGGACCGGGTCAACGAAGGCGCCTACGACGTCGTCGACATCGCGACCGGGTCATCGGGCACGCTGAACCCGCCCGACGACTATGTGCGCACCGAGTCGCCGTCGGCGTCGATCGAGCAGCTGATCTTCGCCCCCGAGGGCCCGCTGGCCGCCACCCCGGCACGCCGAGCCCTGGCCCATTGCACCCCGCGCGACGCGATCGCCCGCAACGCCGGGGTGCCCATCATCAACGCGCGGCTCAACCCGGCCACCGAAGACGCCTACAGCGCCGTCGAAGGCGCCGCCGAGGGCAGCGGGTTCGTCGCCGCCAATCCCGACGCCGCGCGCGCCGCGATCGACGGCCAACCGCTGACCGTGCGCATCGGCTACCTGAGCCCGAACCCGCGGCTGGCCGCGGCGGTCGGCGCCATCGCCCAGGCATGTGCGCCGGCGGGCATCACGGTGCAGGACGTCGCTACAGAGACGACGGGACCGATGACATTGCGCAACAACGAAATCGACGTGCTGATCGCCACCACCGGAGGGGCGCCGGGCAGCGGGTCGAGCGGATCGTCTGCCGTGGACGCCTACGCCCTGCATTCGGCCAACGGCAACAACCTGTCGCGTTACGCCAACCCGCGCGTCGACGAGATCATCGCGACGCTGGCGGTGACGGCCGACCCCAAGGAAGCCGCCCGGCTACTCGGTGAGGGCGGAGCCATCCTGTGGGGAGACATGCCCACCCTTCCGCTGTACCGGCAGCAGCGCACCGTGTTGACGTCGAACAAGATGTTCGCCGTGGAGAGCAATCCCACGCGCTGGGGTGCGGGGTGGAATATGGACCGTTGGACGCTGTCGCGATGACCGAATCCGGTGTCCAGGACGTCTCGGCGCTGATCGCGTCGATGTTGCGCGAGGTGCCCGACTTCCCCGAGGAGGGCATCCAGTTCAAGGATCTGACGCCGCTGCTGGCCGACGCGCACGGCCTTGCGGTGGTCACCGATGCGCTGGCCCAGCTGGCGGGCGGCGTCGAACTGGTGGCCGGGATCGACGCACGTGGCTTCCTGCTGGCGGCGGCGGTCGCGATCCGGCTGGGCACCGGGGTGCTGGCGGTGCGCAAGGGCGGCAAGCTTCCGCCGCCGGTGTGCAGCGAAACCTATGCGCTGGAGTACGGCACGGCGGTGCTGGAGATCCCCGCCGAGGGCATCGAGCTCACCGGCCGTTCGGTGTTCATCATCGACGATGTGCTGGCCACCGGAGGAACCGCGGCCGCGACGGTGAAACTGCTGCAACATGCGGGTGCGACGGTGACCGGCGCCGCGATGGTGCTCGAACTGACGGCGCTCGACGGCCGCGCCGCGCTGCCGGGACTCACGGTGACGTCCCTGCACACCGTGTGAACGATATCCTCGAAGTCTGGACGTTCTCGCCGGACAGGAGGTGACGATGGCTTCCAGCGGAGATCCTTCCCGCACGGGTCAGGCTGTGCAGTCGCCTCCCGAGGCGGAGTCGCCCGAAACCCAGCCGATGGAGGTGCCCAAGACCGACACCTCCAAGACGGCGACCAGCGCGTCGCGGCGGGTGCGGGCCCGGCTGGCCCGCCGGATGACGGCACAGCGCAGCGCCGTCAACCCGGTACTCGAACCGCTGGTCGCGGTGCACAAGGAGTTCTACCCGAAGGCCAACCTGCAGTTGCTGCAGCGGGCCTACGCGGTGGCCGAGGAGCGCCACGCCGACCAGATGCGCCGCTCCGGTGACCCCTACATCACCCACCCGTTGGCGGTGGCCAACATCCTGGCCGAACTCGGCATGGATACCACCACGCTGATCGCCGCGCTGCTGCACGACACCGTCGAGGACACCGGTTACACGCTGGCGGCGTTGACCGAGGAGTTCGGCACCGAGGTGGGCCACCTCGTCGACGGCGTCACCAAGCTGGACCAGGTCGCGCTGGGCACAGCGGCCGAGGGCGAAACCATCCGCAAGATGATCATCGCGATGGCCCGCGATGCGCGCGTCTTGGTCATCAAGGTCGCCGACCGGCTGCACAACATGCGGACGATGCGTTTCCTGCCACCGGAGAAACAGGCCCGCAAGGCCCGCGAAACGCTGGAAGTCATTGCGCCGCTGGCTCATCGACTCGGTATGGCCACGGTCAAGTGGGAGCTCGAGGACCTGTCGTTCGCGATCCTGCATCCCAAGAAGTATGACGAGATCGTGCGGCTGGTCGCCGACCGTGCGCCGTCGCGCGACACCTATCTGGCCAAGGTGCGCGACGAGATCATCGCCACGCTCAACGCCTCGAAGATCAACGCGGTGGTGGAGGGCCGGCCCAAGCACTATTGGTCGATTTACCAAAAGATGATCGTCAAGGGCCGCGACTTCGACGACATCCACGACCTGGTCGGGGTGCGGATCCTGTGCGACGAGATCCGCGACTGTTACGCCGCGCTCGGCGTAGTGCACTCGTTGTGGCAGCCGATGGCCGGCCGGTTCAAGGACTACATCGCCCAGCCGCGCTACGGGGTGTATCAGTCGCTGCACACCACCGTCGTCGGCTCCGAAGGCAAGCCGCTGGAAATCCAGATCCGCACCCACGACATGCACAAGACCGCCGAGTGGGGGATCGCCGCGCACTGGCGCTACAAGGAGTCCAAGGGCCGCAACGGTGTCCCGCATCCGCACGCCGCCGCCGAGATCGACGACATGGCGTGGATGCGCCAACTGCTCGACTGGCAGCGGGAGGCCGCCGATCCCGGCGAGTTCCTCGAGTCGCTGCGCTACGACCTCGCCGTACAAGAGATCTTCGTGTTCACCCCGAAGGGCGACGTGATCACGCTGCCGACGGGGTCGACGCCGGTGGACTTCGCCTACGCCGTGCACACCGAAGTCGGCCACCGCTGTATCGGCGCGCGGGTCAACGGCCGGCTGGTCGCACTGGAACGCAAACTCGAAAACGGGGAAGTCGTCGAGGTTTTCACGTCCAAGGCACCCAACGCCGGGCCGTCACGCGACTGGCAGACGTTCGTGGTGTCGCCGCGCGCGAAGGCCAAGATCCGGCAGTGGTTCGCCAAGGAGCGACGCGAGGAGGCGCTGGAGGCCGGGAAGGACGCGATCGCGCGGGAGGTACGCCGAGGCGGACTTCCGTTGCAGCGCTTGGTCAGTGCCGAGTCGATGTCCGGTCTGGCCAGAGATCTGCGATACGCCGACGTGTCGGCGCTGTACACCGCGATCGGCGAGGGCCACGTGTCGGCACGTCACATCGTGCAGCGGCTGCTGGCCCAGTTCGGCGGCGACGAGGAAGCCGTCGACGAACTCGCCGAGCGGTCCACCCCGGCCACCATGCCGGTGCGCCAGCGCAGTTCCGAGGACGTCGGTGTTTCGGTGCCCGGCGCGCCGGGCGTGTTGACCAAGCTGGCCAAGTGCTGCACACCGGTGCCCGGTGACAACATCATGGGTTTCGTCACCCGCGGCGGCGGGGTCAGCGTGCACCGCACCGACTGCACAAACGCCGCATCGCTGCAACAACAGTCCGAACGCATCATCGAGGTGCTGTGGGCGCCGTCGCCGTCGTCGGTGTTTCTGGTCGCTATCCAGGTCGAGGCGCTGGACCGCCACCGGCTGTTGTCGGATGTGACCCGGGTGCTCGCCGACGAGAAGGTCAACATCCTGTCGGCGTCGGTGACGACCTCCAACGATCGAGTGGCGATCAGCCGGTTCACCTTCGAGATGGGCGACCCAAAACATCTGGGGCACGTGCTCAACGTGGTGCGCAACGTCGAGGGCGTCTACGACGTCTACCGGGTGACCTCGGCGGCCTAGTTTCTTGCCCGCTCGGCACGGTCTGGTTCGCGCCTAACGCCGCTCCAGCACCGCTTTGAGAAACGCGCGGGTGCGGTCGTTTTCCGGGTCGGTGAACAACTTGTCCGGCGGCGCGTCCTCCACGATGCGGCCGTGATCGAGCATGATCACCCGATCGGAGACGTCGCGGGCGAAGTCCATCTCATGCGTCACACACAAAAATGTGATGTCGGTGGTGGCGGCGATGTCTCGCAGCAGCGCCAGAACGCCTGCTACCAGTTCGGGGTCCAGCGCCGAGGTGACCTCGTCGAGCAGCAGCACGTCGGGCTGCATGGCCAGCGCGCGGGCGATGGCCACCCGCTGCTGCTGGCCACCGGACAGTTGGTAGGGCCGTGCGCTGACCCTGTCGGCCAGCCCGACCATCTCCAGCAGTTCCCGGGCCCTGTCCTCGGCCTCGGCGCGCGACAAACCGAGCGAGCGGATTGGCGCCTCGGTGATGTTCTCCAGCACCCGCATATTGGGAAACAGGTTGAACTGTTGAAACACCATGCCGATGCGTTTGCGTACCTGCCGCTGGTGCTTCTCGTCGGCCGGCACCTCATTGCCGCGGCGGGTCATGTGGGTCAGACACTGCCCGCCGACGACGATGCGTCCCGACGTGACGCGCTCCAACGTCATCAGCAGCCGAAGGATCGTCGTCTTGCCCGAACCGCTGGGCCCGATGAGCGCGACGAACTGACTGTGCGGCACCGAAAAACTCAGGTGGTCGATCACGGCGGCGTCGCTGGTGTCGCCGAAGCGCTTCACGACGTCGTCGAAGCGGATCATCTCAGCCGGTGTATTGGACACGCCGCTCCATCCATCGCACCAGTAGGGATGCCGAGTAACTCAGCACGAGGAACAGCACGCCGGCGATCGTGATCGGCTCGACGTAGCGAAACGCGCGCGAGCCCACTTGGTTTGCCACACCGACGATGTCGAGCACGCCGATCATCAACAGTAGCGGTGTCTCCTTCAGCATCGAGATCGTGTAGTTGCCGAGTGCCGGAAGCACCCGCGGGATGGCCTGCGGAAGGATCACCGCGGTCCAGACGCGGTGGCGGGGCAGGTTGAGCGCGACGGCGGCCTCCCATTGCCCGGCTGGCACCGCCTCGATCCCGGCCCGGTACACCTCGGCGGTGTAGGTGGAGTAGTGCAGTCCGATCGCGATGATGCCGGTGGTCAACGGGTCGAACATCAACCCGAAGTCGGGCAACACGAAGAAGAAAAAGAAAATCTGCACCAAAAGAGGTGTGCTGCGGACGAATTCGATGAAGGCCCAGGCGGCGGTGCTGACGACGCGGATGGGTGAGCGTCGCAGCAGCGCCAGCACCAGCCCCAGGGTGTAGGCCAGGATCGAGCCGGCGACCGTAGCGACGATCGTGATGCGCAGCCCGTCGACGACGATCTTCGGGAGCACCTCCCACGCGAATTCCCAGTCCCACAGCACAGCTCAGCCCGCCCGCCGAGTCGCCAGCGTCGCCATCAGGCCGCGGCGCTGCGGTGGTCTGCGCCCCGCCAGCTTGGCAGTCCAGCGTTCGAGCACCCGCATGCCGAGGGTGATGAGCACGGCTAGCGCCAGGTAGAACAGCAACACGATGGTCCAGATGGTGGCCGCTTGCGAGATGAACCGGTCGATCAGCACCTCGCGGGCTTGATACGTCATCTCGTGCACGGTGATGATCGTCAGCAGCGAGCTGTTCTTGAGCAGCTGGATGAAAAGGTTGTTGAACGGCGGCACCATTTCGACCAGGGCCTGGGGCAGGATGACGCGCAACATCCGTTGCGTGCGGGTGAAATTCAGTGCGACCGCCCCTTCGTACTGCTCCTTGGGCACCGACGAGATGGCACCCCGCACGATCTCGGCACCATAGGCGCCGTGGTTGAGCCCGAGCACGATGATGCCGGCGGCCAGCGGAATGATCTGGAACCCGACGAGCACCGGCAACACGAAGTAGATCCACATCAGCTGGACCACCTCGGAGGTGCCGCGCCAGATCTCCACGTACATCCGGGCGAACGCGCGCACCACCCGGTTACCCGACAGCATCGCCAGCCCGAACCCGAACGACAACACCGTCGCGATGAGGATGCCGCCGGCCGTCGCCGCAACGGTGAGCAGCAGCCCCGAGGAGATTGTCTCGACGAACAGTCCGATGTTGTCGGGCATCAAGAACGCCTCAGGCCGCCTCGCACAACTGCTCGGTGGTCAGGTCCTCCGGCGGCAGGTTGTCCTCGGTGAACCCGAACGGCTCCACGATCTCGAGCCACTGACCGCTGCTGTGCAGCTTTTTCAGCTCGGTGTTGAATTCCTCGACCAACGCGTCGTCGCCTTGGCGGAAGACGAAGCCACCGGCCTGAATCTGCTTCTCGCCGTTGACAACCGGCACGAAGCCTTCGGTGACCTCCAGCGGTGCGTTCGGGTTGTCGGTCAGCATCCGGCGCAGCGAGATGTCGGTCAACGCGCCGGCGTAGGCGCGCCCGTCCAGCAGCGCCTGCAGCATCTCGGGCTGGCCCGCGTACGGTTGGATGTCGCCTGCGGGGATGCCCAGATCGTGGGCGACCGCCTCTTCAACGGTGCCCGACAGCACCGCGAGCTTGACACCTTTTGCCTTGACATCGTCAAAGTTGTTGACCTGCTCCGGGTTTCCCTGCGGCACCAGCATCGCCGTCGGGGTCACGTAGTCGACCGCGGAGAACTGCGCGTTGTTGCAGCGCGCCGGCAGGATCGCCATCCCCGCGGCGACCATATCGAATTGGCCTGCATTCAGCGCCGGGATCAACTGGCTGAACTCGACCTGGGTGGCGTCGACGTTCTCGATACCCATCGCGGCGAACACCGCTTTGGCCACTTCTGGTGCCTCGCCGGTGACCTCACCGTCGGCGGTGTAGCCGTAGGGCACCTCGCCCGCGATGCCGATCTTGATCGAGTTGTCGTCCTTGACCCGTTGCAGGGTGCCGCCTTCACCGCCCTCCGGCACCCGCGAGCAGCCGGTGAGCACGAGCAACGCGCTGAGCGCGAGCACCCCGGTTGCCTTTCCGATCCTCGAGAAGTTCCGCCGTGTCGAGTTCACCATGGATATCCTTTTCGCATTCACACGTTCACGTTCGTATCAACCGGGGTGATCTGAACGTAGGCGTATCGTCTGAACGGGTCAAAGAGTGGCGTTCTGGGACGATTGACAATGGTTGACATCACCGAACTGCACCACGCGCTGATCGCCCGCGTTCTCGGCGACGGGGGACAGGCGCCGTCGGCGCTGCGCCGCGCCGCGTTCGACAACGCGGGCCTACCCGAGCCGCTGCGCACTCTGACCGAGAAGGTGGCCCATCGCGCCCACGCGGTGACCGACGACGACATCGCCGACGCGCGGATCGCCGGCCTGAGCGAGGATCAGATCTTCGAAATCGTGGTGGCCGCCGCCGTGGGGCAGGCGAGCCGTCAGTACGAAACCGCGTTGGCGGCGCTGGCCGCGGCGACCCAGGGTCGCGAGCGATGAGGCTCACCGTTCTCGAGCGGGGCCACCGCCTGCGCACCAAAGCCTTGTTCGCGCTCGTGCGATTGGTGTCGCGGCAGCCGGTCGTCGACGCGGTGAAGCTGGCGATGTACCGCGCGGAGTTCTACGGCGCCGGTGACCTCACCCATGAGGCGATGCGCGGACCCTCGGCCTGGTCGGTCGGCGACCGTGAGCTGATGGCGGCCTACGTGTCGCAGGTCAACCAAACCCAGTTCTGCATTGCCGCACACTCGGCCACGTCGGGGCTGTGGTACGGCGACGACGAGAAGGTCGCGGCCACGCTGGCCGATCTATCGACCGCACCGATCGACGACGGGCTGCGGGCCACCCTCGGCCTTCTCGGAAAGCTGACGCGCGAACACCACGTTGCTGCCGATGACGTGTGTTCCGTACTGGCCCAGGGAGTTTCACCCGAGCAGATCAGCGACGCGTTGGCGGTGTGCCTGGCGTTCAACATCACCGACCGGCTGGCCGACGCCTTCGGCTTCGACCTGGCCAGCGCCGAGGCCATGACCGCCGGTGCGCGGTACCTGTTGAAGCGCGGGTACCGATAGAACCTAGTCGACCTGCACCGACTCGATCGTCACGTCGATCGCCGGCCTGCCGTCGTCGCCGCCGCCGGCGACACCCTGCGCGCCGATCTTCTCCAGCACGGCCAGCCCGGCGGCATCCACGGTGCCGAACACCGTGTATTTGGGCGGTATCGGCGAATCGTCGAAGATCAACAGAAATTGGCTGCCGTTGGTGCCCAGCCCGCTGTTGGCCATCGCCAACGTGCCGCGCGGATATCGGACCGGAAGCCGCAGCGCCGGGTCGTTGAGCCGGTACTGGTTGGTGGGGTATTCGTTGGGGAACTGGTAGCCGGGTCCGCCGGTGCCCTTGCCGGTCGGATCTCCGCACCGCAATGCGTGCAGCGACGCGGTGGCGGTCAGCGCGTGACAGGTCGTGTCGTCGAAGAATCCTTGCCGGGCCAGGCTGGTGAAGTTATGCACGGTGCACGGGGCCTCGGCGTTGTGCAGCTGCACCCCGATGTCGCCCTGGTTCGTCACGACCGTGGCGTCGACGCGGGTCGGATCCGTCGCCACCCGACCCACGCTCGGCGGTTCCACGGGCTTGCTGGCGCGCTCGATGGTGGCCGGGTACTGGCAGTTGGACCCCAGCGTCGCGGGCGGGTCGAACGCGGGCAGCTCGGCGGGCGGTGCCACCGTGTAGCGGGGCGAATCCGGATACAGGTCGACGTCTTCGAGGGCGCTGGCGAAGAACAGGACGAACAGCACGCTCACGACGATCACCATCACCGTCACCGCCGTGATCAGGTAGCCAATGACCAGACCCGCGATGGCGAGGTTGCGGCCCTCTTCGCCGGTCCTCTTGATCTGCGACAGCGACAGGTGCCCGAACACGATGCCCAGCGGCGCGAACAGCAACGCGCACACCAGCGACGCGACCGCCAGCCCGTTGGTGCCTCTGGGCGGGGGATAGCCAGGGGGGTGGCCGTAGCCAGACCCGTAGCCGAATTGCTCCGGCGGGTAGCCACCCGGCGGCGGATAGCCAACCGGCGGGCCGGTCACCGCATCACCGCATCAGTCCAGCAGAATCGACGTCACCTGGACGTCTTGCGCCGGCGGACCGTCCTCAGCGCCGCCGGCGACCCCGGCCGCGGCGATCTTGTCGAGCGTTTCCAACCCCGTCTCGTCGATGGTGCCGAACACCGTGTAGTTCGGCGGCAGCTTCGAGTCCTGGTACACGAGGAAGAACTGGCTGCCGTTGGTGTTGGCGCCGGCGTTGGCCATCGCCAGCGTGCCGCGCGGATAGGTCACCGGCTCCATCAGATTGGGATCGTCGGGCTGGTACTGATTGGTCGGGTACTCGTTGGCGAACTGGTAGCCCGGGCCGCCGTTGCCCTGCCCGGTGGGGTCGCCGCACTGCAGCACCGACAGGGACGGGCTGGTGGTCAGCCGGTGACACGGGGTGTCGTTGAAGTAGCCCTGCTGCGCCAGGCTGACGAAGCTGTTGACCGTGCACGGCGACTTGCCGTTGTCGAGCATCAACCCGAGGTTGCCCTGGTTGGTCGACATGCTGGCGCTGACTTGCGCCGGCTCGGTCGGCACCTTGCCGCTGCGCGGGGGATCGACCTCCTTGGCGGCCGGCGTCGGCGCCGCCGGGTACTGGCAGTTCTCGCCGAGACCGGCCGGCGCGGCGAACGGCGGTAGGCCGCCGGGACCGGTCGCCGCCGGCGCCGAGGTGGTCGGCGCCGGGCTGGTGGTGTCCGATGCGGTTTCGGTGCCGGAGTCGCGGTTGGTGATGACCACGGTCGCGACGATGGCGGCGACGACGACGACCGCCGCGGCGGCCCCGCCGACGATCGTCAAGATGCGGCGCCTGCGGTCCTTTTCTGCCCGGCGCTCCAGTTGCCGCTCGAGCTTGCGCTTCGCCGTGGCACGACGCTGTTCGTTGGTCGGCACCGCCTGTGTCCTCCTCGTGTCGCTTTGGGTCCGAAACGAGTGTGCCAGGCGTTGCTGTGAGTGGCGCTGCGGCCCACGTCGTGGCGGGATGGAAAACTGGAGGTCGTGTTGATCACCGGCTTTCCGGCGGGCATGTTGGCGTGCAACTGCTACGTGCTGGCCCCGCGGGCCGGGGCCGACGCCATCGTCGTCGACCCGGGCCAGCGCGCGATGGCGCCGCTGCGCCGGATCCTCGACGAGAACCACCTCACCCCGGCGGCGGTGTTGTTGACTCACGGGCACATCGACCACATCTGGTCGGCGCAGAAGGTGGCCGACATGTACGGCTGCCCGGCCTACATCCACCCCGAGGACCGCTACATGCTCACAGACCCGATCAAGGACTTCGGGCCGGGCATATTTTCGGGGCTGGCCCGCTCTGCGTTCGGTGCGCTGTTCCGCGAACCCAGACAACTCGTCGAACTGGACCGCGACGGGGACAAACTCGAACTCGGCGGCATCACGGTCACCGTCGACCACACCCCCGGCCACACCCGTGGATCGGTGGTCTTCCGCACCGCAGAGGGGCCGCAGGAGGTGGTCTTCACCGGCGACACGCTGTTCCGCGGTTCGGTCGGCCGCACCGACCTGCCGGGTAGCAGCGGCCGTGACCTGCTCGGCTCGATCGTGACAAAACTATTGGTGCTCGACGACGACACCGTGGTACTACCTGGGCACGGTGAGAAGTCCACGATCGGTTTCGAACGCCGCAACAACCCGTTTCTCGAAGGCTTGAGCCAGTGACTGAATTTCAGGCGCCCAAGGGCGTCCCGGACTACCTTCCGCCCGAGTCGGCGCGGTTCGTCACCGTGCGCGACGGTCTGCTCGAGGCCGCCCGCCGCGCCGGATACGGCGACGTTGAGCTGCCGATCTTCGAAGACACCGCGCTGTTCGCGCGCGGCGTGGGGGAGTCCACCGACGTGGTGTCCAAGGAGATGTACACCTTCGCCGACCGCGGTGACCGCTCGGTGACGCTGCGCCCGGAGGGCACCGCGGGGGTGATCCGCGCGGTCATCGAACACGGCCTGGACCGCGGGCCGCTGCCGGTCAAGCTGTGCTACGCCGGGCCGTTCTTCCGCTACGAGCGGCCCCAGGCCGGCCGCTACCGGCAGCTGCAGCAGGTGGGGGTCGAGGCGATCGGTGTCGACGACCCCGCGCTCGACGCCGAGGTGATCGCGATCGCCGACGCCGGGTTCCGGTCGCTGGGCCTCGACGGTTTCCGGTTGGAGATCACCTCGCTGGGCGACGACAGCTGCCGCCCGCAGTACCGCGAACGGCTGCAGGACTTCCTGTTCAAGCTCGACCTCGACGAGGAAACGCGCCGTCGCGCGCAGATCAACCCGCTGCGCGTTCTCGACGACAAACGCCCCGCGATCCGGGAGATGACCGCTGAGGCGCCGGTCATGCTCGACCATCTCTCCGACGTCGCCAAACAGCATTTCGACAGCGTGCTGGCGCACCTGGACGCGCTCTCGGTGCCCTACGTGATCAACCCGCGGATGGTGCGCGGGCTGGACTACTACACCAAGACGACGTTCGAGTTCGTGCACGACGGCCTCGGCGCCCAGTCGGGTATCGGTGGCGGTGGGCGCTACGACGGGCTGATGAGCCAGCTCGGCGGAAAAGACCTGTCGGGCATCGGTTTCGGGCTCGGTGTCGACCGCACGATGTTGGCGCTGGCGGCCGAGGGCAAGACCGTCGCCGGCACCGCGCGGGTCCAGGTGTTCGGCGTGCCGCTCGGGGAGCAGGCCAAGGCCGAACTGGTGGTGTTGGCCGCCCGGTTGCGCGCCGCCGGGGTACGCGTCGACCTGGCCTACGGCGACCGCGGCATCAAGGGCGCGATGCGCGCCGCGGACCGCTCCGGCGCGTCGATCGCGCTGGTGGCCGGCGACCGCGACATCGAGGCGGGCACCATCGGGCTGAAGAGCATGGCCACCGGCGAGCAGGTCGACGTGCCCGCGGACGACGTGCTCACCGAAGTGCTGGCGCGCCTCGGCCGAACCTAAAGTCCCGCGAGTCTCGCCTTCTCCCGCGAGCCTCGCCTTCTCCGGCGAGCGTGCGTGTCTGCAGAAGACACGCCGCGAAATTTCCGCATTCTGCGCACGCTCGCGCCAGGGTCACTGTGCGGTTGCCGAACCGCACAGAAAACTCGGCTTCATTTGCCACTCCGGCGCCACCGCGCAGCTCACGGTCATCGTGCCGATCTACGCGATCAACACGCGCCCGTGATCACCGGCTTCGGCGGCCTCGCGTGCGCCTTCTGGACCTGCACGGTGGGCACGATGACCGTTAGCGACGCCGACGGCGACAGCATTCCGAACTCGAATGTCACCCCTGGGACAGGCGCAGGGCGCACCGTCGCCATCGGATCTGTCACGGTCTGGGGCTACGGCGTAACGACGATCGCGTGGGGCGCCGGCGGCAGCTTCGGTACCACGCCGACCGCCAACACCTTCACCGTCGACGACGGCCATTGGACCGTCACCAACGGTGTGGTCAACGTGGGCGATTCGGCAAAGTTCTGGGCGAACTGGGCCGACGGCTCTGGCACCAGAACCACTGGAACTAGCGCTGATGCCCTGCGTCCGAGCTCTGGGCCACGGCGGTGAGGATCTCGTCGATGCTGCCGACGCCGCCGTCGAACGGGTTTCCGCGCTTGAGTACCTTCGTGCCACCGGGCGTCACCGCAACCAATTTCGGTGAGCTCGAACCGATTTGGAGTCGACGCGCGAAGCGCACCTGATCCAGCTGCACGATCGCGCCGCCCCGGTAGCTGAACAAACCGAGCTTGCGGTCGATCACCGCCACGGGCCGGCATTCGTTGAGCGGACGCCCCCGGTTGCGCCGGATCCTGCGCACCACGACGACGGCGGACACCGCCAACACGACAGCGGCCGCCACCAACGCCGCGCCCAGCGCCGCCGATGGCGTGCCCGTCACCAGCGCGACGACGCCGAAGCCGCCGGCGACGAGCACGAGCACGCCCAGCACGAAGGCCAGCACCGCCGACGGCCCGGTCCCGCGGTCGATGACCAGGACGCGGCGTCCGTCGTCAGTGACGACGAGGCCGCCGGTGTCAGCGATTACCCGGGGTTGCGATGACGTGTCCACGCCTGCAGCGTGCCACCTCGCTTATTGCGAGCGTGCGTGAAATCGCCCAGATCGTCGGCGTGTCGGCCGCAAACACGCACGCTCGCCGGAAAAGGCGAGGGGTGTAACGATTCGGTATGGTGCGGCGATGTGAGGGACATGCGAACTGCGACAATTCGGGTCGGGGCAGCGCTCGCGCTGGCGGCCGCATCCATCGGAGTCAGTCAGGCCACCGCGAACGCGGAGCCGACCACCCATCAGGTCCGCTACACTCTCACGTCACCGGGTAACACTGCGGACTACAAACTCAACTACCTGATCGCGCAGCCGGCGAGCAAAGAGGCCTACAACGCCGACGCGTATGCGTACCTCAGGAGCGAGCAGATCGATCTGGGCCCGGGTGCGCCGTGGGTGTTCGAAACCACGCTCGAGGACCCGCAGTGGGCGATTCTGACCGCGAGCACCGGCGTGCACGCCATGCAGGGCGCACCGAACCCGCACTGCGAGATCGCCGTCGACGGTGAGGTCGTCGTCTCGAACACCGGCCCCTACACCGCGCATTGCCAGCTCGGAAACTGGTGACGCAGACCTAATCGTTTGCCGCGCGCAGCGCGCGCACGAATGCGGCGAGGGCGTTGCCGATTTCGTCGGGGCTGTCCTCCTGGATGAAGTGCGTCCCCGCGACGGTGACCTCGGTCTGATTCGGCCAGGTGCGCACGAAGTCCCGCACCCGCCCGCGGGTGATCGCGCCGGGCGCGGCGTTGACGAACAGCTTTGGCACGTCGCTGCCGGCCAGCCACCGGCCATACTCGTCCACGATCGCGACGACGTCGGCGGGCTCACCCTCGATCGGGATGTTGCGCGGCCACGACAGTGTCGGGCGTCGGTCTTCACCGGCGGTGAGGTACGGCGCGCGGTAGTGGTTCATCTCCTCGTCGGTGAGCGGGCGTTGCACGGCGCCGGGCAGGACGGCTTCGACGAACAGGTTCTGCTCCAGGATCATCGCTTCGCCGTCGGCTGAGCGGAACCCTTCGAACAACGGTCGGACCGGGCCGGGGAAGTCGGCCCAATCTATCGGCATGGCAATGGCTTCCATGTAGGCGATGCCCGCCACCCGGTCGCGGTGTCGGTTGGCCCAGTCGAAACCCAGCGCCGAACCCCAGTCGTGCAGCACCAACACCACGCGGTCGCCGAGGTCGAGCGCGTCCCACAGCGCGAACAGGTAGTCGCGCTGCTCGGTGTAGTGGTAGCGGTCCGGTCCGGAGTCCTCGAGCTTGTCGGAGGCGCCCATCCCGATCAGATCGCAGGCCACCAGCCGGCCCAGACCCTCGAGGTGGGGCATCACATTGCGCCACAGGTACGAGGAGGTGGGGTTGCCGTGCTGAAAGACGATCGTGCAGCCGTCGACCGCGACGCCCTCGTCGACGTAGGCCATCCGCCTGCCGTGGATCTCCTGGTACTGCAGCTGTCCGTAGGGTTCGGCTCCGGCCATGGTGCGCATCTTTCCAAACCGACGCGCTACGTCAACTGCTGGTTACCCGCGGCGGCGAGCGTGTCGAGGCCGCTCAGCGCCGACGGCAGCGCGGCGGTGTGCAGCACGCCGAGGCGTTGGGTGGCGCGGGTCAGCGCGACGTAGAGTTTGGCCGCGCCGCGCTGGCCGTCGTCGAGGATACGGTGCGGTTCCGCCACCAGGACGGCGTCGAACTCCAATCCCTTCGTCTCGGCCGGGGTCACCGCACCCGGAACGCCCGGCGGCCCGATCACCACGCTGGTGCCGTCGCGGCCGGCCTCTTCGCGCATGAACGCGTCGATGGCGCCGGCCAGGTCCTCGGCGCTGACCTGTCGTGACCACGGCCGGGTTCCGCACGAGCGCACCGACTCCGGCGGCTGCACGCCGGGGGCGAACTCGGCGAGCAGCGCGGCGGCCACGTCCATGATCTCTGCGGGCGTGCGGTAGTTGACCGTCAACGACCGGTATACCCAGCGGTCGGGCACATACCGCTCCAGCATCGCGTCCCACGACGTCGCTCCGGCCGCCGACCGGCGCTGGGCCAGATCGCCGACCACCGTGAACGACCGGCTGGGGCAACGCCGGAACAGCACCCGCCAGTCCATCTCGGACAGCTCCTGGGCTTCGTCGACGACGATGTGCCCGTACGTCCAGTCCCGGTCCGCCGCAGCGCGTTCGGCGACGTCGCGGGTGTCGCGCTCGACGAACCGTTCGGCGAGATCCTCGCTGGCCAGCAGATCCTGCGCCATCAGACGGTCCTCGTCCTCCATCATGTCTTCGCGCGCGACCATTAGCTCCAGCACGCCTGCGGCGTAGTCGGCCCGGGCCCTGCGTTCGCGCTCGGCGGCCCGGTCCGCGGCCTTGTCGCGGCCCAGCAGGTCCACCAGTTCGTCGAGCAGCGGCACGTCGGACACCGTCCAGGCCTGGCCGTCGGCGCGATGCAGCGCAGGGTCCGCACCTGCTGTGGCGAGCCGCTCCGGTGATGAATACAGCTGGGACAGCACACGTTCGGGCGTCAGCAGCGGCCACAGCTCGTCGAGCGCAGCGGTGAACGCCTGGTTTTCGCGAAGCTCTTCGATCAGGTCGGCGCGAAGCTCTTCCCACGCGTTGCGGTCGTCGCGGGTCAACCAGCCCCGCCCGATGCGTGCGATCGCCCGCTCGGTCACCACGTAGGTGACGATCTCGGTGAACACCGCGCGGGCCGCGTTGTGTGGCCTGCCGCTGTCGCGCGCCTCCTGCCGCGCCCACTCGGCGGTCGCGCCGTCGATCTGCACGGTGACGTCGGAAAGTTCGATCGGCAGCGGATTCTGCGGCAGCCGTTGATGATCGGCGACCGCGGCAGCCAGCACGTCGAGCATCTTCAGCGATCCCTTGGCCGCCGCGACGCGCGGATCATCCTGTGCGGTGAGGTGCAGGCCGGGCACCAGGTCGCCGGCGGTCATGAACACGACGTTGGTCTCGCCCAGTGACGGCAGCACCCGGCCGACGTAGTCCAGGAACGCCGGGTTGGGCCCGATCACCAGGACGCCGTGGCTTTCCATCCGCTTGCGGTGGGTGTAGAGCAGGTAGGCCACCCGGTGCAGCGCCACCACGGTCTTCCCGGTGCCCGGGCCGCCCTCGATCACCAACACCCCGGGGTGGTCGAGGCGGATGATCTCGTCCTGCTCAGCCTGGATCGTGGCGACGATGTCGCGCATCCCCGGGCCGCGGGGCGCGTTGACCGCCGCGAGCAGCGCGGAATCACCCGCGAAGGCGGTGTCGTCGTCGGTGGCTTCGCCCGGCCCGACGAACACCTCGTCGGTGAAGTCGGTGATCCGGCGCCCCAGGGTGCGGAACTGGCGGCGCCGACGCATGTTCTCCGGGTTGGCCGCGGTGGCGACGTAGAAGGGGCGTGCCGCGGGTGCGCGCCAGTCGACCAGCAGCGGCTCGTAGTCGTGGGTCTCGTCGAACAGCCCGAGACGTCCGACGTAGGTGCGTTCTCCGGTGCGATCGTCCAGCCGGCCGAAGCACAGCCCGTGGTCGGCGACGTTGAGTCGGTCCAGCTGCCCGGCCAACCCCCGCACCGCGGCGTCGCGGTCGACGAGCGTGCCGCCGTCCTGGGCGTCGATGGGGGCGCGCAACGCGGCGTCGTACTTGTCCTTGAGCCGGGCGCGTTCGGCGTCCAGCCGCGCGTAGAGACCGGCCACATAATTCTGCTCGGCTTGCAGTTCCTTCGATTTACGGGTTGTCACATGCCTCATTTCGTGAGTTTGCGCTTCGGCCAACGAGTTTGACGCATCACCCCGGTCTTGCCGCAAGCCCCCTGCCGCGCGCTATCTTGGAGTGGGAACGGTCGAGCGCTGCCAACAAGCTTACCGACGCGCCCGCGACCACCTTGACATCGGCTCGAACGTCAGTTCGAATGGTGGATATGCGGTGGGAAGGTCAGGGCGTCAGCGTCGACGACGGCGCGCTGCCGGGCCTGCAGCGCATCGGCTTCGTGCGCAGCGTGCGCACCCCGGAGTTCGACGGCATCACGTTTCACGAGGTGTTGTGCAAATCAGCGCTCAACAAGGTGCCGAAGGCCTCGCAACTGCCGTTTCGCTACACGGTCAACGGCTACCGCGGCTGCTCGCATGCCTGCCGCTACTGCTTCGCCCGGCCCACCCACGAGTACCTCGACCTGAACTGCGGGGCCGACTTCGACAGCCAGGTCGTCGTCAAGACCAACGTGGCCGAGGTGCTGCGCCGCGAACTGTCGCGACCCTCGTGGTCGCATGAGACCGTCGCGCTGGGCACCAACACCGACCCGTATCAGCGCGCCGAAGGACGCTACGCGTTGATGCCCGGAATCATTGCCGCGCTGGCTGATTCGCGCACCCCGTTTTCGATCCTGACCAAGGGCACGCTGCTGCGGCGGGACCTGCCGCAGATCACCGATGCCGCCCGCCGGGTCGATGTCAGCGTCGCGGTGTCGCTCGCGGTGGCCGACCCCGACGTGCACCGGGACGTCGAGCCGGGCACGCCGACGCCGCAGGCACGCCTCGGGCTGATCTCCGCGGTGCGCGAGGCCGGCCTGGACTGCCACGTCATGGTGGCTCCGGTGCTGCCGTATCTGACCGATTCGGCCGAGCACCTCGACACCCTGCTGGCCCAGATCGCCGCCGCCGGGGCCACCGGGGTGACGGCGTTCGGGCTGCATCTGCGGGGCTCGACGCGTGGCTGGTTCATGGGCTGGCTCGCGCGGGCGCATCCGGAACTCGTCGCGCCCTACCGAGACCTGTACCGGCGCGGGGCGTACCTGCCGCAGGACTACCGCAAGATGCTGCACGAGCGGGTGACCCCGCTGATCGCCAAGCACGGCCTGGCGCCGGACCGGCGCTCGTTTCGCACGACGGCGACGCCGGCCGTCGAGCCTGCCCAACCGCTGCAACCGACGCTGTTCTGACCGCTTTCTCCGGCGAGCAGACACGGAAGGGGCCCCGCGGCACCCGAATACGCAACATTCTGCGTCTGTTCGCCGACCTTGCGGCTCAGCCCTTGTTGCGCTTGACCTCTTTGAACGGCACCCCGCGGTCGGCGGCATGCTCCCGGGGGAAGCCCAGCACCCGCTCACCGATGATGTTGCGCGCAATCTCGGTGGTGCCGCCGCCGAGCGCGGCGGCCTGGCGGGACAGGTAGCGCTCGCCGTGGCGGATCAGATCGTCGCCGGCGTCCACGACGCCACCGCTGGCCGCGATCGACAGTACGGTGTCGAACTCCAGATGGTGGATGTCGGCGTGCGCGATGCGGATGATCGAACCGGCCGCCGGCGGCAGCGAACCGTCGAGCACACCGTGGTAGACGTGCTCGATGAGCTGCTCGCGTACGGCGCGGTGCACCAGCGCGCGGCCGGCCATCTCCTGGGCGCGTTCGCTGTCGGCCTGGCCGGTCGCCTCCAGCAGTGCCACGTAGTCGGTGGGCACATCGGATTTGCCCTCGGCGCCGACGCCGCTGGCGAACTCCGAGCCGCCTCCGACCGCGCGCCGCTCGTGGTAGAGCTGCCGCGACGCCACCTGCCAGCCGCCGTTGACCTCCCCGACGACGGCGTCGTCGCCGAGTTCGAGGTTGTCGAAGAACTCTTCGCAAAACTCGACCGAACCGTTCACCTGCTTGATGCGGCGCAGCGTGATGCCCGGGCTGTTGATCGGCACCAGAAACATGGTCAGGCCCTCGTGCTTGGGGACATCCCAGTCGGTGCGGGCCAGCATCAACCCGTAGTCCGCGGCGAACGCGCTGGTGCTCCACGTCTTGGCGCCGTTGATCACCCACTTGTCGCCCTGGCGGTCGGCGCGGGTGATGACGCCGGCGAGGTCGGAGCCGCCGCTGGGCTCAGAAAGCAGCTGGACGAGGACCTCGTCGCCACGCAGCACCGCCGAAATGTGCTGGCGCTTCTGCTCTTCGCTGCCGGTGTCCAGGATGGTGGCCGCGCAGATCGTGAAGGTCGGCGTGTTGAGGATGACCGGAAGCTCGTAGCAGCGGGAGACCGCGTCGAACGCCTTCTGGTAGGCGATCGGGAGACCGAGGCCGCCGTACTCCCTGGGAAAGCAGATGCCGGCGAATCCGCCGTCGGCGAGCCTCTTCTGCAGCTCACGGGCGCGCAGCCACGGTTCCTCTTCACCCCGGTCGTGCTCGGGCGGGTTGTTCGGGTCGATCGAGGGCATGTTCTCTGCCAGCCACGCTTGGGCACGCGCGGCGAACTCCTCGACCGACTCCGTGGTTTCTGTTGGCGCCGCAGCAGTTTCGGTCATCCGGCGTGCTCCAATTCCCGGCCCTCTTTGGTCAGTGCGTAGACGCGTAGGTTGTGTTCTTCGGGGGTGCCGAACATCGAGCGGTACAACGTGGCGCGACGCAGGTACAGGTGCAGGTCGTGCTCCCAGGTCACGCCGATGCCGCCGTGTAACTGAATGCAGTCCTGCAACATCCCGGGAGCGTGTTCTGCGCAATAGGATTTCGCGACGCTGACCGCCATCTCCGCACCCGGCGAACGTGCCGCCACCTCGGCCACCGCCGCATTGGTGGCCGCCCGGCATGCCTCGAACCAGATCTTCAGGTCGGCGTACTTGTGCTTGAGCGCCTGATACGAGCCGATCGGGCGGCCGAACGAATGCCGGTCGAATCCCCACTGAATGGTGAAGCCCAACACCGTGTTCAGGATGCCGACGATCTCGGCGCACTGGAGCACCACGGCGATCTGGTTCTGCCGCGCGATGATCGCGGGAGTCTGCTCGGCCGACCCGACCAGCGCTGAGCCGTCGACCTCGACGCCGTCGAAATGCACACGGGCGTAGGTCTTCACCATGTCGATCGAGCGCTGCGGTTCCACGCGCACGCCCGCCGCGTCGGCGGGTACCAGGAATTGGCGCACGGCACCGTCGCATTCGGCGACCACCAGCAGGACGGCGCTGTCGGCGCCGGCTTCGACGCGATCCTTCACGCCGTCGACACGGAAGCCGCTGCCGGTTGCGGTGGCGGTGACCGAGGGCGTCATCGGTGACCACGGTTTCCCGGGCTCGTAGACCGCCCACGACGCGACCGCTTCACCGGATACCAGTGATTCGATTGTGTCGCCGTGGTTTTCGGGCACCTCGGCCAGCGCAGCCAGCACCGTGCTGACCGGATGCAGGGGGCCGGGCGCGACGACCTTGCCGACGAGTTCGGCAACCAGCGCCAGGTCCTTCACCCCGTCTCCGGACACGCTGCCGCCGCCGACGTCCTCGGGTACGAGCAGGCTGGTCCAGCCCAGTTCGGCGGCCCGACGCCACCAGCCGGTGTCGAACGATGTGCCGGCGTCGTGCAGTTCGCGCAGTCGGCTCAGCGACGCCTCCTTTTCGAGGAAGGCCTGCGTGGTCGAGGCGAAAAGCAGGACCTCGGGGTTTGCGGCGTCGGTCATGGAGTCGGTTTTACCTCTTCGAGGGTCAGGCGGGGATGACGAGAGGCGGCACGTCCGGGTTGTGGACAATCTCGTTGGGGACCTTGAACAAATCGATCATGTTGCCGCCCATGATCTTTCGCTGGCCCTCCTCGTCGAGCGCCTGCAGGTCGTCGATCAGGTGGGTGGGTTCGGCCAGGCCCTCGGGATGCGGCCAGTCCGAACCGAAGATCACCCGGTCGATGCCGAGCAGGTCGGCCATCTGCGCGAAGTCGTCCTCCCAGAACGGCGCGACGTAGACCCCGCGCTTGAACGCCTCGATCGGATCCTCCGGGAACTCCTGCGGCATCTTCTTGTAGGTGCCCTCGAACTGCTTGAACAGGTAGGGAACCCAGTCCGCACCGTTCTCGATCGACAGGATTCGCAGATCGGGGTTGCGGGTCAGCGCGCCGTGGCACACCAGCGCGGCCATCGAGTCCTCGATCGGCCGCTTGCCCATCGACACCATCCGGAACGCTGTCGGTTTGAACGGCAGGAACTCGTCGGCAGGCTCCCAGTCGTTGAGGTATTCGGCGTATCCGGAGTCGGAGGCGTGCATCGAGACCGGGATGCCGGCCTTGACGCAGGCGTCCCAGAACGGGTCGAACTCGGGCAACCCGAACGAGCGGGTGCCGCGCAGGCCGGGCACCGGTGCGGGCCGCACGAGCACGGTCTTGGCGCCACGCTCGAGGCACCACTCGAGTTCCTCGAGCGCGCGGTCGACGATGCCGAGGTTGATCACCGGGGTGGAGAAGATGCGGTCCTCGTAGTTGAACTGCCAGGTCTCATACATCCACACGTTGAGCGCATGGATGACGTCGAGAATGAGTTCGGGGTCGTCCTTCATCCGTTCCTCGACCAGGCTCGCCAGGGTCGGGAACATCAGCGAGTAGTCCAGCCCCAGCCCGTCCATCACCTCCAGGCGCGCGGCGGGTTCGCGGAACGCCGGGATCGCCTTCATCGGCTTGCCCATCACCTCGCGGAAGCTCTTGCCGCCGCTGCCGTGCTTGAAGTACTCCTCCTGCGCGCCGGGTCGGGCGACGACCTCGAACGTCGGGTTGGGGATGTAGTCGCTGACCTGGTTGCGCACCATGATCTTGGTCCGGCCGCGGACCTCAATGTAGTCGATGACGTTCTTGCGGTGATCCGGCAGGAACTGCGTCAGCGCCTCTTTGGGCTCGTAGAAGTGGTTGTCGGCGTCGAACACCGGATACGGGAGCTTGCGGGCCATTTCCGCCTCCTGGAGAGTCTGGTTCTGCAATGCTGGTAATGACATTACCACGTCTGGACCAGCGTAAACACCACCCCCGGTCCGGTGGCGTCGGGGCCGGTGCCGCGCAGGTCAGGTGGCGTCGTCGGGTGCCGATTGCAGGCCGCCGACACAGAATTGGTAGATGTGGTCGGCGTCGACGGGCACGCCGTTGAGTTCGGCGCCCAACACCTGAAGCCGCATTGCGCCCAGCGCGGACTGCATGATCAGCGCGGCCGTGGCGTCGACGTCGAGGCCGGGCCGAAACACCCCCTCGGCGATGCCGCGCTCGATGATGTCTTTGATCAGCTCGTGCAGCGGGGACAGCACGCGGGCGTACTCGCGCGGCAGGGTTTCGGCGAGGTGGTCGTTGTAGTACGTCAGACCTCGGTTGACCTTGTCCTGGGTGGTGGATTCGGCCGGGGTGCAGATGCGGTCGATGAGCACGCGCAGGGCCTTACGGCTCGGCAGGCCCGCGGTTTCGTCGCGCCACCTGCGGGTGGACTCCGACATGATCTTGTCGATCAAGGCCAGCAGCAACTCGTCCTTTGTGGAGAAGTGCTGGTAGAAGGAGCGTAGTGAGGTCTTGGAGCGCTCGACCACCTCGAGCACCGTGAAGTCGGTACGTCCGGTTTCGCCGAGAATCGCCAGCGCGGACTTCATGAAGCGCTTGGAGCGCGACTCCTGGTCGACGACGGCAGCACCGGTGGTGGACGCCGACCGGGCGGCGCCGGCCGAGCGGCCGGTGCTCTTCGGCATGCTGGACAACCTTCCGGGGCTCGCGATGACTGGCTGGTAATGACGTTACCGCTTTTGCGGATGCCCGGGTTAGTGTTCGGTCCCATGACGACAGATTCAGTGCATCCATCCGTGGCAGCTCAGTGGACCGTTGAAGGACTGCTCGACCTGTTCGACGTGGAGCCCGACGGACAAGACCGTTTCATCGCCCAGACGGGGCCCGCAGGCGAAGACGCCCGACAGGTCGTCGAGGGTACGCAGGTGCTCGCGCAGGCGATTGTCGCTGCGGCCAAAAGGTTTTCGGACAAGTCGGTGCGCTCGGCGTACGCGGTGTTCTCCCGGGCGGTCATGGTCGGTGCAGGCCCGGTGGAGCTGGAAATCGACGTCGTCGCCGAAGGACGTTCCACCGCAACGGCTATCGTGGCGGCCAAACAGAACGGCAAGCGCTGCATCACGGTGACCGTGCTTGCCGACGTGCCCACCGCAGACGTCATCCGGCACCACGTGCCCCGCCCCGATGTGGCGGCGCCTGCCGACGCGAACGTTTCGGAGATGCCGATGGTCGGGCGGCAGGTCCGGTTGGTCGATGTGGTCGACGTCAACAGCCCCGACGAGGTGGGACCGCCGGAGTTGTACGCCTGGCTGCACTACGAGCCGATCCCGACACGCGATGACCTGGGCAAGGCGTTGATCGCTTATTTCACGGGGCACCTGGGCATTTCGACGACGATGCGGGCGCATGCGGGTATCGGTACCGCACAGTCGCACATCACCGTGTCGACCGCGCCGATGACGGTGTCGGTGAGCTTTCACGAGCCGTTCACCTGGGACGGCTGGATCCTCTACAGCCATGAGAGCACGCAAGTGGGCGCCGGCATGTCGTATGTGCGCGGGACGGTGCACACCGAAGCAGGTGAGCTCATCGCCTCGTTCGCCCAGGACGCGTTGATCCGACCGCTGCGCACCACCGACACCGCGATCAAGGAACAGTCGCGTCTCTAGAACTTTTCCAAGCGCGAGCAGACGCAAAGTGTGCTCTTGACGCCTCGAAAAGCAACACTTTGCGTCTGCTCGCGCAACGGGGTCAGATCTTCAGATAGCCCTTGTCCGCGGGGATCTGGGCCGCGGTCAGCAGCGACGACGCGTCGCTGGCCAGCCAGAGCACGATGTCGGAGATCAGGTCGGGGTCGGCCAGCGAGTCGGTCGGCAGCGCGCCGGGCGAGAAACTGTGGATGTAGGTCTGATGGTCGGCGAAGGTCTGCCACATCGAGGTGTCGTTACCCATCGGGGTGTCGGTGCCGTACGGATGCACCGAGTTGACCCGGATGCCGTACTCGCCGAGTTCGACCGCCAGCGAGTTGGTCAACGCGACGACACCGAACTTGCTGGCGCAGTAGTGCCCGCAACCCGGAACGGCTTTGATGCCGGCGGCTGAACTGATCGTGATGATCGACCCGCCGTTGCCCGCCTCGATCATCGGCGGCACCACGGCCTTGATCGTGTTCCACACACCGGTCAGGTTGACGTCGAGCACGTCCTGCCACTGCTTGGCCGAGATCTCCCACAGCCGGCCCCAATTCATCACCCCGGCGTTGGCGACGACGATGTCTAGGCGGCCGAACTGTGCGATCGCGTCGGACACCACCCGTTGCTGTCCGGCGGCGTCGCGGACGTCGACCCGGTCGGCGACGATCTTGCGGCCCTCACCTTCGACCAGGCTCACGGTCTCGGCGAGGTCCTCGGGCAGCGCGGGGGGATAGCCGTTGTGCTCGGCGACCGGGCCGCACGCGTCGATCGCGACGATGTCGGCGCCCGCGCGGGCCAGTCGGACACAGTGCGAGCGGCCCTGTCCGCGGGCCGCACCCGTGACGTAGGCGACCTTGCCGGCCAGCGGGGCGGCGGGGTTTGTCATCGGTGGGATCTCCTGTCAGTCGGCGCCGGCGGCGAGCCAGTCATCGAACGTGGTCGGCTCGATGCGAGCATTCTCACCCGGCAGCAATGCATTTCCGGCCATCGCAACCCCGAACATGCCCGACCACGTCGGCACCAGCTTGACCCGACGGCCCCGGGCATCGAGCGTGCGCCGGGCCATGTCGACCAGATCCTGGGTCTCCGGGCCGGCCACATCAACATAGCGGCCTCGGGGCTCGCCCGTGACTACCTCGGCCAGCACCCGGGCGATGTCGTCCGGTGCGATCGGCTGCACCAACAGGGGAGCGATCGTCGAGACCCCGTCCTGTTCGGTCCACCCGGCGACCATCGCGGCGAAGTCGTGAAATTGCGTGGCGGGCACGATCGTCCACGGCACGGGCCCTTCGGTGACCAGCCGTTCCTGTTCGCGCTTGCCCGCATAGTGCGGGTTGCCCTCGATGTCGTGGATTCCGACGATCGACAGCAAGACGTGGTGGCGCACCCCGGCGCGCTGCTCGGCCGCGAGCAGATTGCCTGTGGTGGTGCCGAAGTAAGTCTGCGTCTGCTCACGGTCGGTGGGCGGCGCGCTGATCGCGTCGAGGACCGCGTCGACGCCGGTGAGCGCCTCGTCCAGACCGTCGCCGCTGACCAGGTCCACGCCGAGGGAGCGGCTGATGCGGACCACGTCGTGGCCTTCGTGCTCGAGGATGCTGACCGTGCGGGCGCCGATGTTGCCCGTCGCGCCCGCGACGCCGATACGCATGGTGTGACCTCCTCGACTACAGGGCCGCCGCGGCTGCACGGATCCGTGAGCCGGCAGACGACGCTATCGGGTCACCGTGCCCGAAGCAGGCGGTTTCGACATCGAGGCCCGCCAACCGCTGAAACGAGGCGACAGTGCGGTCACGGTCCTGGTTGAAGGTGCCGAGCATGACGGCGCCGACGTTGGCGACGGTGTCGCCGGTGAAGAGCACCCGGTGCCGCGGCAGGTGGATGGCGATGCTGCCTTCGGTGTGGCCGGGCACCGACAGGATCTCGGCGCCGCCGCCGAAGTCGAGCACGTCGCCGTCGACCAGTTCCTGATCGACGGCCACCGGCGGCGCTGCCTCGGGTAGGCCCGCCGAAACACGTTGGTGGATCGGCACTTCCCAGTCTTCGAACACCGGTGGCGGAAGGGCGGTGCCGGTGCGGATCGCGTCCGCATCGCCTGCGCCGGCGAACACGGCGGCGCCCGTCGTGCTGCGCAGTTCGGCGGCGGATCCGACGTGGTCGACGTGCCCGTGCGTCAACACGATTCGGTCGACGCCGGGCACCGCGGCCGCGATGTCTACACCGGATCCGGGCGCGCCGGTGTCGATCAGCGTCACCGACTCCCCGTCGGTCCAGACATAGACCTGCCAGCCGTGCACGCGCAGCATGGTGAGGTGGGGCGTGACGGTCACGGTGTCCATGACCATGACGCTAGAGCTCGGCGGGCGCCGAGCACAGCGGATCAGCTCGTCGCGAAATCGCTCATCAGCGCCGATCTGAGCACGTCCAACGGTAAACCACCCAGATCCAGCGCGCGGCTGTGGAACTCCTTGAGCGAAACGCCGCAGCTGAGGGCTTCATGGCGCAGCTGCTGCCAGATCCGCTGCCCGATCGCATACGACGGGGCCTGACCCGGCCAGCCCAGGTAGCGGTCCAGTTCGAACTGCAGATGTTCGTCGTTCATCGCGCTGTGGGTACGCAGGAAATCCCATGCCCGCTCGGCATCCCACACCCCGCCGTCGGGCGCGGTCATTCCACCGTGCACCCCGATGTCGATACACACCCGGGCGGCCCGGAAGCGCTGAGCATCAAGCATTCCCAACCGTTTACCGGCATCGTCGAGCCAGCCCAACTCCGCCATCAGCCGCTCGGCGTACAACGCCCAGCCCTCACCGTGACCCGACACCCAGCAGCCCAGTCGACGCCACCGGTTCAGCCGGTCGGCCAACACCACGGCACGCCCGATCTGCAGATGATGGCCGGGCACACCCTCGTGGTACACGGTTGTGGTTTCGCGCCAGGTGTGAAACGTGTCGACGCCGTGCGGTACCGACCACCACATCCGGCCCGGCCGCGTCAGGTCTTCCGACGGGCCGGTGTAGTAGATGCCGCCGGTGTGCGTGGGCGCGATCCGGCACTCCAACCGCCGCAGGGGGGCGGCGATATCGAAGTGGGTGTCGGCCAACGCTTCGACGGCCCGGTCGGAGAGGTCCTGCATCCAGGCCTGCAGCGCGTCGACCCCGTGCACGAGGTAGCGCTCCTCTTCGTCGAGGCTCAGCAGCGCATCGGCCACAGTGGCTTCCGGGTAGAGCTGGTGTGCGAGGGACTGCTGTTCGGCGACAATGTCTTCCAGCTGCTCGAGACCCCACTGGTAGGTCTCCTCGAGATCGACCGTCGCGCCCAGAAACGAGCGTGACCACAGCCGGTACTCGTCGACGCCGACGGCGTCGTCGACCCGCGCGTACGGGGCGACCTCGTCGCCCAGAGTTCTGGCCAGTTCACGGTAGGCATAGGCGGCGTTGGCCGCGTGCAGATGCAGATCCTCCTGCAGCGCCGCGTTATCGGGGACGGCGTCGACGACCATGTCGACGAAGAACTGCTGGATGCCGGTGGCCTGCTCGATGCCGCGCGCGACCTGGCGCACCGCAGGTGCCCGCCCGGCCGCCACCGCGGCGCGCAACGCGTCGGTATAGCCGCCGACGCGGTCGGGCAGCCGGGACAGTCGCACGGCGATCAGCGCCCAGTCGTCCTCGGTTTCGGTGGGCATCAGGTCGAAGACGTTGCGCATCGACTGCAGTGGTGAGGCGATCACGTTCAACGTCCCGACGTCGAGGCCGGCGTCGTTCAGTTCGATTGCCACTCCGAGCCGCTCGCGCATCGCGGCGATCGTGACCTGGTCCACATCGTCGGCCGGTTGTGTGCCGTCGAGTTCGCGCAACGCGCTTCGGGCCGCCTCGGCGCGCGCGGCGACACCGTCGGGGGAGTAGTCGGTGATGTCGTCGTCATGGCCGGTGATGCCCAACTTGCTTGCTGCACAAGGATCAAGCGCAGCACTACGCTCCAGGTAGCGTTCAGCGACGGCATCGACCGCCGAAGGTGTCCTAACCAAGATCGCTCGTGGCGAAGGTGTCGCAGCTGTTCGGGTCGCCGGTGCGGTAACCCTCGGTGAACCACTTCTGCCGTTGCGCGGCCGAGCCGTGCGTCCACGCCTCAGGGTTGACCTGACCGGTGGCCTTCTTCTGAATGCGGTCATCACCCACCGCTGCCGCGGCCGACAGCGCGTCGTTGATGTCTTTGTCGCTCAACGGTTCCAGGAACGGCACGCCGGTGCTTTCTTGTGTGGTGATGGCCGCGTGGTGCGCCCACACGCCGGCGTAGCAGTCGGCCTGCAGTTCGGTGCGCACACCGCCGCCCGTCGGGCCCGCCGCGCCGGGACCCTGCGACTGTCTCAGGGCGCCGGTGAGGTTCTGGATGTGGTGCCCGAACTCGTGGGCGACCACGTACTCCTGTGCCAGCGGGCCGCCGCTGGAGCCGAACTGGTCTCTCAGGACGTTGAAGAAGTCCACATCGAAGTAGGCGGTCTGATCGGCCGGGCAATAGAACGGTCCGACCTCGCTGGTCGCTGGGCCACAACGAGTGTCGACGCTGCCGGTGAAGAGGTGAACGTGCGGCCGGGTGTAGCCGGGCATCTGCTGGGACCACACCCCGTCGAGTGAGTTACCGGTGGCTGCCACGCGGCACTCGGGTATCTCGTTGGCGTCGGCGCCGGTCTGGCACTGGCTCAGATCGAAACCCGGGGCCGCGACGTCGGCGTTGCCGTACTGTTGCTCGGGCATGACGGTGCTGGGATCGACCCCGAGGAACAGGGCCACCACGAGGACCAGGAGGCCGCCGACACCCCCGCCGATCGCGATACCTCGGCCAGGACCGCGCCCGCCGCCGCTGCTCGACGTGGTGCTGGTGTCGATGCGCATGCCCTCGTTGAAGGTCATGCCGACCAGCTTTGCACACCCTCGCGGCGGAGCGGGTGGATCAAGAGACCTGGTAGCGCTTGTTCGAGTAGTCGCGCAGGTTGTACAGGAATTTCTGGAACATCCAGCCCATCACCGGCCGCCCCAGCGACATGCCGAGGCGGGCCGCGACGCCGTTGGGCTTCATCGCCATCACCCAAGTCAGATGGCAACCGCCCGGGGTCTTCACCACCCGGTAGTCCTCGGCGAACGCCGCGATGCTATTCGTCGAGGCTTCGTTGAACCGAAAGGCCATGTGGCTGTAGGGCTGCCAGGCGAGAAATTCCTCGTCGCCGACGATGCCGCCGCGCATGTGCACGGTGCGGGTGGTGCCGACACCACGCGGCTCCGGGCTGGTCCAGGTGACCTTGGTGATCACGCTGGCCCACTGCGGCCAGGATTCGGCGTCGGCGAGCACCTCGAACAACTGCTCAGGGGTGATCGCCAGGTCGACGGTGCTGACGAACCGAAACGGTGCGTCGTCGATGAAGTCCAGGCCGACGCGCTCGCATACGTGCATGGCCATACACCCTAGGCGACCATGTCTAGCCGGGGGCCGTTCCAGGCAGGTGCGCCGAACCGACGCTTTGGCTGGTTTTCGGGCGGGTGAATCGACCATTTCGTCGGTTTCGGTGTCTAGTCCATCGCACGAGCGATCGCGATATGGCCCTCCATGCCGACCTCCTCCGCACGGACACGGTAGCGCTCACGGAGGTCGGCATAGGTAGCGTCGTCACCGCGCGCCTGCGCCAGCATTGCCCTCATCCGCAGCAGGGGTAGCTCGTGGTAGAGGTAAACGGGTTCGGTCGGCATGGCGGCCAACCGATCTACGGCCGCTTGGGCCTGTTCGAGATCTCCCGGGCCTCGACGCCGAAGCAGCGCGTCAACAAGCACCGTGGTGGTCCATCCTCGATTCATCATCTCGCCCCCGCGGACCTGCTCCTCGAGGACGCCGCGGCACAGGTCGATCGCCGTATCGAAGTCACCCGTCCGTATCTTCTCCGCGGCGACGTCAAGGTCGGCGCACCATGCTGCGATGACCGTGAAGCGGTGGTCTAGTGCCACCTTCCGACACCTGGCGAGTAGTTCGAACCCGTGTTCGCGATCAGTGTCGTCGCGCCGCACCAACACCGTGCCACGCACGAATTCGCAAGTCGTCAGCGAGAAGTCGTCGCCGAATTGCTGCGCGACTGCCAATGCCTCAGCGGTGTCGCGCATTGCCGCGTCATCGGGAAGCAACGCCCAATTCTCAACCGCGATGTACTTGAACATCACCGTGGCGCAGAAGGTGAACCTGTCCACCGCACGGGCCAGCTCGATGGCTCGATCGTAACCCTGCTTCCACCCGTCGATTCCGAGGATGGATGCCGCTGACGCGCGGAGTACGAGGGCAAATGCAAGCGGCGAACCGATGATCATGTTGCCCATACAAGGGTCGCCGTTGGAGAGTTCGATGGCGCGTTCTGCCAGTCTCAAGGCTTCGGCCATTTCGCCCGCGTCCCACTTCGCAATGATCGGGATGGACATCAGTGCCACGGTAATTTCGGGATCGTCGATAGATTCCAGCAGGTCGACGAACTCAGTGGCCAGCAGCGACGCTTCGGAATATTTACCGTAGAAGTTGAGCATCTGCACCAGCCCCGTCATCCCGAGCGCCAACGATCGCTTGTCATCTGCCGCTGTCGCGAGCTCGCGCAGCTCTTCGAAGCCCACGTCGGCAAGGCTCCCGCCGACGCGCCAGATGGTGGCGCACAACAAGGTTCGCGGGGCAATACGCATTGACAACCGGTCGGGATCGTCTCCGGGCAGCATTTCTGCCACCGCACGCGCCCGCTCCCAGCTCATCCGCGCGGCGGCAATATTGCGGTGCACTGACCAGGTCCCGGCCCGCATGTGCCAATCGAAGGCCCCGTGAAGGTCGCCCGCTGCCTCGAGGTGCGTCGCGATCAGGGCGGCATTCTTGTCCACTGACGACGGATCCTGATGTTCGACGGCGGCCGCGACCTGCCGGTGCAGCTGTGAACGGCTCGACCTGAGCTGCGACTCGTAGGCGACCGCGCGGATCAACGGATGTCGGAATGCGTACTCCGACATCGACACAGGTTCGACGAGCTCGGCATCGATCAGCTCGGCCACCTCGGTGACATCGAGTGCACTCAGCAGCCGAACCCCGAACGACGAACCGATCACCGATGCCGCGTTGAGCGTACGCTTGGCGGCCGCGCCGAGGCGATCGATGCGGGCGGCGATGGTGGCCTGGACGGTCGGCGGAACGCTGACCTCACCGTCGCCGCGGTAGACGTAGGCGCCGCGCCCGCCGTCAAGAATCCCGCGCTCAGCCAGATCACGCACGATCTCCTCGATGAAGAACGGGTTGCCTGCGCCGCGGTCGGCTACGCGCTCGGCGATCTGTGCGACGGACGGATCTGACCCCAACAACTCGGCCAACAGGGTCGATGTCTGCGAGCGGTCCAGCGGGCTCAGCGGGATCACGTCAGCGGCCACACCTGTTTCGCCTGTTTGGCTCAGCACGCCGCGATACTCGGGGCGGTACGTGATCAGAACCAGCGCAGCCGTTTTCGGAACCGTGGAGAGGAAATCGGTGAGTAGCGATTCGCTTACGGCATCGATCCACTGAACATCGTCGATCACATACAGAGCGGGTTCAGTGCGTGCCAGCAGAGCCGCGGCGAGCAATCTGGCGAGCCGACGCCTGCGCGCGTCCGGGTCGATACCACTGCCTGCGCCGTGGTTACCGATACCGAGCAGATCGTGAAGGAGGTCGAGATCCTCGGGATCAGCTTTGGGCACCTTGGTTCGGACCCTGAGCGCGGCATCAGCCGGGTCCAACCCGTCCACACCGAAGAAGGAGCGCAGTAGCTCGGCGGCGGCGAAGAATGGAATTTGGCTGGAATGCGATTCGCAGTACGCCGAATAGACGTCGAGGCCGCGGTTCGCAGCTCTTGCCACAGCTTCCTGGGTAATCCGGCTCTTGCCGATCCCGGGTGCGCCCTTGATTCCGATGACGCGCCCGCGGCCGCTGATCGCCTCCTCGAACGCGGCCGCTATCACGCTCATTTCTCGACCTCGGCCCACCAGCGGGGTCGTGCGCTGCCTGCGCGGCGATGGTCGCCGACGGCCAGGAGCCGGCGTGCGGTCACCGGCTCGGATGCCCCTTTGATCCGCACGAACAGTCGCTCGCTGAGCCGTGTGTCGCCGTCGACCAACCTGGCCGTCGTATCGCTGAGCATCACGCCACCGGGGGGCGCGACCGATTCCATCCGTTGGGCCATTCCGACGTGCTCACCCATCGCCGTGTAGGCGAGAGCGTCGGGACCGATGTCGCCGGCGACAACCATGCCGGAGTTGAGCCCGATCCGCAGCTGCAGTGAGATCCCGTCACTGCGAGCGGTCTCCGCGGCCAGCACACGAACCTCCTTCTGGACGTCGAGCGCGGCCAGACATGCCCGACGAGCGTGATCCTCCAATGCTCGCGGAGCGCCGAACAGCGCCATGATTCCGTCGCCGGTGAATTGGTTCACGGTGCCGTCGTAGCTGCGGATGACGGTTGTGGCGCGGAACACGAGCTCCGTCATGACTTCCCGCAGCCGTTCCGGGCCTAGCGCCGCGGCGATGTCCATCGACCGGACCACGTCGGCGAACAGCACCGTCACCTGCTTGTACTCGGCGATGTGAGGCTGGTCTAGCGGTGTTCCGCACCTGTCGCAGAACCGGGCGCCGACACGCGCTTCGGTAGCGCAGGTGGGGCAGCGCGCCGGTGCTTTCATCCGCCCGCCTCCGGGAGGCCGTCGCTCGATCGTGCCGGAAAACGATATCGCCGTTCGGCGCGGCCTGTGAAATTATCCGGGCCCGTCGCTCGCGGCGGCCAGCAGCGGCACGATCACGTCGCTGATCGGGGTGGCGAGGCCGTACTCGTCCGCTTTGCGCAGGATCACGCCGTTGCGGATGTCCCACTCCAACTGCCGCCCAGCCTGGCGGTCGGTGAGCATCGACGTGGTGATGTCATCCGGCGACTTGGCGAGCAGGTTGACGACCTGTTCGATCACCTCCTCGCCCAACTTCGCGCCGTCGGCGCGCGCCACGGCCAGGCACTCGGCGAGATAGCGGCGCGCCAGGCTGGCCACGTCGTCGCGGCGGAACATGCCGGCCCGGCGCCCGGTCAGCACCATGAACCCCACAACCGCGTTGACGAGAAGTTTGTGCCACGCCGCGCTGAGGAAGTTCGGATCGATCTCGACGGCGACCGCGCTGCCCTCGAACAGGTCGACGATCGTGTGCGCGGCGGGGAGCTCGGGCAGCACCAGCCGCGCCGCTGTGCGCAACCGGATGTGGCCCCGCGGTGCCGGTTCTGCCGAAATCCACACGGCCACAGGCACGACCGTCGACGCGGGGTAGTAACGTCCGACACGCTCGACTTGTTCGACGCCGTTCTGCAGCGCGGCGATCACGGTGCGTTCGTCGCACAACCTGGCCAGCCAGGGCGCCGCGCCGGCGTTCTGGGTGTCCTTGACCGCCAGCAGCACCACGTCGACCGGGCGGTCGACGCGCGCCGGGTCGGTCAGTACCGGCCCGGGCACCACGATCGGCGCGCCGTTCTCCGGCCTCACCTCGATCGCGGCACGCGGTGTGCGCCCGCACAACATCACCTGGTGGCCGGCCGCATGCAGCAGCGCCGCCACGGTGGAGCCGATCGCGCCGGGGCCGACGACGGCGATGGTGGTGCGCACGCAGGCCAAGCTACCGGGCAAAACGACACCTTTACACTTGGGCAGTTGTCCCATCAGCCGATTTCCTCAGGAGTTTCAGTGCTGCGCAGTTCCGCCGCCGGGTCGTTGCGGCCCGCCGACGCCGGTCAGAAGGTGACGTTGGCCGGCTGGGTGGCACGCCGCCGCGACCATGGCGGGGTCATCTTCATCGATCTGCGCGACGCATCCGGGGTGTCGCAAGTGGTGTTCCGCGAACCCGAGGTGCTCGAGGTGGCCCACCGGCTGCGCGCGGAGTTCTGCATCGCCGTCGACGGCGTCGTCGAGATCCGGCCCGAGGGCAACGCGAACCCCGAGATTCCCACCGGCGAGATCGAGGTCAACGCGACGTCGCTGACGGTGCTGGGAGAGAGCGCACCGCTGCCGTTCCAACTCGACGAGCAGCCCGGCGAGGAGACCCGCCTCAAGTACCGCTACCTCGACCTGCGGCGGGAGGGACCCGGCAGCGCAATCCGGTTGCGCTCCAAGGTGAATGCGGCGGCGCGTGAGGTGCTCGCGCGCCATGACTTCGTTGAGATCGAGACGCCGACGATGACGCGGTCGACGCCGGAGGGGGCGCGCGACTTCCTGGTGCCCGCGCGGCTGCAGCCCGGGACGTTCTATGCGCTGCCGCAGAGCCCGCAGCTGTTCAAGCAGTTGCTGATGGTGGCGGGCATGGAGCGCTACTACCAGATCGCGCGGTGCTACCGCGACGAGGACTTCCGCGCCGACCGCCAGCCGGAGTTCACCCAGCTCGACATGGAGATGAGCTTCGTCGACACCGAGGACGTCATCGCGATCTCCGAGGAGATCGTGACCGCGCTGTGGGCGTTGATCGGCTATCACGTGCCCACGCCGCTACCGCGGATGACCTACGCCGAGGCGATGCGCCGGTTCGGCACCGACAAACCCGATCTGCGGTTCGGCCTCGAACTCGTCGAGCTGACCGACTATTTCAAGGACACCCCGTTCCGGGTGTTCCAGGCGCCCTACGTCGGCGCTGTCGTGATGCCGGGTGGGGCGTCGCAGCCGCGGCGCACACTTGACGCCTGGCAGGAATGGGCCAAACAGCGCGGCCACCGTGGACTGGCCTATGTGCTGGTCAACGAGGACCGCACGCTGGGCGGCCCAGTGGCCAAGAACCTCTCCGAAGCCGAACGCGAAGGGCTGGCCGGGGCCGTCGGCGCGTCACCGGGGGACTGCGTGTTCTTCTCGGCCGGACCGGCCAAGTCCTCACGCGCGCTGCTGGGCGCGGCCCGCGTCGAGATCGCCAAGCGGCTGGACATGATCGACACAGCTGCCTGGGCGTTCGTCTGGGTGGTCGACTTCCCGATGTTCGAGCCGGCGGACGAAGCGGCCGCGCACGGTGACGTCGCGGTCGGATCCGGCGCGTGGACGGCACTGCACCACGCGTTCACCGCGCCGAAGCCCGAGTGCGTCGACCTCCTCGACACCGACCCGGGCAGTGTGCTGTCCGAGGCCTACGACCTGGTGTGCAACGGCAACGAGATCGGCGGCGGGTCGATTCGTATCCACCGCCGTGACATCCAGGAGCGCGCGTTCAAGGCGATGGGCATTGGCGCGGACGAAGCGCAGGAGAAGTTCGGATTCCTCTTAGACGCCTTGACCTTTGGCGCACCGCCGCACGGCGGGATCGCGTTCGGCTGGGACCGGATCACCGCGTTGCTCGCGGGCACCGACTCGATCCGCGACGTGATCGCGTTCCCCAAGTCCGGCGGCGGCCTCGACCCGTTGACCGGTGCGCCTGCGCCGATCACGCCGCAGCAGCGCAAGGAGTCCGGTATCGACGCCAAGCCGAAACCCGACTAGTCCCAGTCACATCCGGTGAGTTTGACTGATGCATCCCACAATTGGCGCGACATCGCCCGGTCGCGTGCCTTCGGCCGTAACCGGGTCACCTTGGGCGGGCCGATCTGGTTGAACCGCGGCGCCAGATAGGTGCCGCTGGGCAGGTCGGTCGTCACCGCCTGCAGGCTGGCCCGTGCGCCCTGGGCCGGGGTGTGCAACAGCCGCCGCATCCGTTGATGCTCACCCATCCCGAGTGATCGGGTGATGTCGGTGTCGGTGGCGCCGGGGTCGGTGGCGTATGCGCGCACACCGCGGGCGGCCAGCTCGGTGACGAACAGCAGGTTGGCCAGCTTGGATTCGCCGTATGCGCTCCACTTCGCGTATTTGCGGTGATGCCAGTTGAGGTCGTCGAGGTGAAGGCGGGTGAACAGGTACGTGGCACTGGCCACCGAGATCACCCGGTCGCTGATCTTCGCGCCGAGCAGACACGTCAGCGCGAAGTGCCCGAGGTGGTTGATGCCGAAATGGGATTCGAACCCGTCGGCGGTGCGCGTCAACGGCATACCCATCACGCCGGCGTTGTTCACCAGCACGTCAACGCTTTCCACCGAGTCGGCGAACGCCCGCACACTGGCCAAGTCGGCCAGGTCGAGGTGGCGCACCTCGACGTCACCGCCCATCTCGGCGGCGGCCTGCTCACCTTTGGCGATCGTCCGGCACGCGATGACGACGCTGTGTCCCTGCGCGGCCAGCGCCGCCGCCGTCGCCTTGCCGACGCCGCTGTTGGCGCCCGTGATAATCACCCGCATCCGCTCATTATGGAGCCTGGGGAATAACACCGAGCCGTTGCGCGCTCAACACCGCGTGACCGAAATTCCCGACTTGAAAGCGTTCAATGCCGGCATCGTCGACGAGTTCCGCGCCAACAACGGCAAGGTCGGCGGCCCGTTTGAAGGCGGCCACCTCCTGCTGCTGCACACCATCGGCGCGAGATCCGGTCAGCCGCGGCTGTCGCCGCTGGCCTACTTCACCGTCGAGGACAAGATGTTCATCGTGGGGTCGTACGCGGGCGCGGACAAGGATCCCGCCTGGGTGCATAACCTCCGGACTAACCCCCGGGTGCGCATCGAGGTGGGCACCACCGAGTACGACGCCGTCGCTCGTGAGCTACCCCGGCTCGAGCGCGATGAGCTCTACCCGAAGCTCATCGAGCTGGCACCGGTGTTCGCCGAATACCAAGCCAAGACGAGGCGGGTCATCCCGGTCTTCGAGCTCCAGAGAGCGTGATTTCCCCGACTAGAGCCGCTCGATGATCGTGGCGTTGGCCATGCCGCCGCCCTCACACATCGTCTGCAACGCGTACCGGCCGCCGCGCTGCTCCAGCGCGTTGACCAGCGTGGTCATCAGGCGTGCGCCGCTGGCGCCCAACGGGTGACCGATCGCGACCGCGCCGCCGTGCACGTTGGTCTTGGCCAGGTCGGCGCCGACGTCGCGGGCCCACGCCAGCACCACCGGGGCGAAGGCTTCGTTGACCTCGAACAGATCGATGTCCTCGAGCGTCAAACCTGCACGCTGCAGCACCTTTTCGGTCGCGGGAATGACGCCGGTCAGCATGTACAGCGGATCGGAGCCTACGACGGTCATCGAGTGGATGCGGGCGAGCGGTTGCAGGCCCAGCCGCGCGGCCACCTCGCTGCTGGCGATCAGCACCGCTGCGCTGCCGTCCGACAGCGGTGACGAGTTACCCGGGGTAATCTGCCAGCCGATCTGCGGGAACCGCTGCTCATACGCCGGGTTGTAGAACGCGGGCTGCAACGTGGCGAGGGTGTCCACCGTCGTGCCCGGGCGGATGATCTCGTCGGTGACCAGCCCGGCGATCGGGGTCAGCTCATTGTCGAAGCGGCCTTCTTTCGTAGCGGCGGCGGCTTTCTCGTGGCTGCTCGCGGCGAACTCATCGAGTTGCTGACGGGACAGGCCCCACTTGGCGGCGATCAGCTCGGCGCTGATGCCCTGCGGCACAAGGCCTTCAGGATAGCGGTGCGCCATCGCCCCGAACGGGTCGCTGCCGGGTAGCACGCTGGATCCCATCGGCGTCCGCGACATCGACTCGACACCTGCGGCCACCACGATGTCGTAGGCGCCGGAGAGCACCCCCTGCGCGGCGAAGTGGATCGCCTGTTGGCTGCTGCCGCACTGCCTGTCGATGGTGGTGGCGGGCACCGTCTCCGGAAATCCTGCGGCCAGCACGGCGTTGCGGGCAATGTTGGCCGCTTGATCGCCGACCTGGGTGACGGCGCCGGCGATGACGTCGTCGATCTGGCCCGGGTCTATTCCGGTGCGCGCCACCAGTTCCTTGAGGCTGTGGGCGAGGAGGTCGACGGGCAGCGCGTCGTGCAGCGCTCCGTTGGCCTTGCCCTTTCCGATCGGTGTGCGTACCGCGTCGACGATGACCGCGTCGCGGCCCGAATGTCCCGTCATGGCTTTCTCCTCACTCCACGCTGAGTAATGCTTCCTATACTCAGCTATACACTCTGGGTATAGTAAGAACAACCCAGAGGTAGGGTGACTTCCATGACAGTGCTGGAGGGGCGGTTGGCCGACCGGGACGCCTGGTCGGCGGTGGGTGAGTGTCCGATCGAAAAGACGATGGCGGTGCTCGGGACGAAGTCGGCGATGCTCGTCATGCGCGAGGCCTACTACGGCACCACCAGGTTCGACGACTTCTGGCGGCGCGTCGGGATCACCAAAGCCGCGGCCGCCGCACGGTTGAACGACCTGGTCGAGGCGGGTCTGCTGGTCCGGCGGCCCTATCGGGAGCCCGGGCAGCGCAGCCGCGACGAGTATGTGCTCACCGACGCGGGCCGCGAGTTCATGCCGGTGGTGTGGGCGATGTTCGAGTGGGGGCGACGGCATCTGCCCAATCGCACCCCGCTGCGCCTGGCGCACAAGGGATGCGGTGCCGAGGCGACGGTGCAGATCCGGTGCGCCGCCGGCCACGTCGTCCCGCCCGACGAGCTTTCCGTCCGGATCGGCAGGCGGCGGACGTAGCGTCGCCGCGGCGAATGTGCGGCCTCATACGCCGCCACCGGCGTGTCGCGGGTGACTCCGCACATTCGGCAGGCGTCGATGACCCTACGATCACCCGGTGGCTGATCGCTATGGTTCCGACATCCTGGCCAACAACCCGCATCCCGGCAGGCTGCGCTCCACCGAGCAGCCGGTGGAGATGGGTCTGGTGGTCGAGGATGCCCAGACCGGATACGTCGGCGCGGTAGTCCGGATCGAGTACGGCCGAATGGAACTCGAGGATCGTCGCGGACGCAGAAAGCCGTTCCCGATCGGGCCGGGTTACCTCATCGACGGCCGGCCCGTCATCCTCACCGCGCCCAAGCGGGCCGCACCGAAGACCACCCGCACGGCTTCGGGTTCGGTGGCCGTGCCGGGCGCGCGAGCCAAAGTTGCCCGCGCCAGCCGCATCTACGTCGAAGGCCGCCACGACGCCGAACTCGTCGAACAAGTCTGGGGCGACGATCTGCGCATCGAGGGCGTCGTCGTCGAACACCTCGGCGGCGTCGACGATCTCGCGGCCATCGTCGAGGACGTCGAGCCGGCGCCGCACCGCCGGCTCGGTGTGCTCGTCGACCATCTTGTCGCCGGTTCGAAGGAGGCCCGCATCGCCAGCCAGATCGAGCAGGCGGTCCGCCGCGGGCCCGGCGGCGACCACACGCTGGTGGTCGGGCACCCGTTCATCGACATCTGGCAGGCGGTCAAACCGGCCCGGCTGGGCATCTCGGCGTGGCCGGTGATCCCCAAAGGCGTCGACTGGAAGCGGGGGGTGTGCCGGGCGCTGGGATGGCCGCACACCGAGCAGGCCGACGTCGCCCGGGCGTGGCAGCGCATCCGGGGCCGAGTGCGCGACTGGAACGACCTCGAACCGGCGCTCATCGGGCGCGTCGAGGAGCTGATCGACTTCGTGACAGCCGCGCCGCCGTCGTAGCGGCGTGGTAAGCAGGGATCGTGTCCGACGGTCTGTTCGACGTCCCCGGTGAGCCGAGCGTCACCGCGGGCGGCCCGGTCGGGGCGTCGACGCCGTTGGCGGTGCGGATGCGCCCGGCCACCCTCGACGAAGTGGTCGGCCAGGACCACCTGCTGCAACCGGGCTCGCCGCTGCGCAGGCTCGCCGAGGGCTCCGGCGCCGCCTCGGTCATCTTGTACGGCCCGCCGGGCACGGGGAAGACGACGCTTGCCGCGCTGATCTCGGGGGCCACCGGCCGTCGGTTCGAGGCGCTTTCGGCGCTGTCTTCGGGCGTCAAGGAAGTGCGCGCGGTCATCGACGTCGCACGGCGCGCGGCCGCCCACGGCGAGCAGACCGTGCTGTTCATCGACGAGGTGCACCGGTTCTCCAAGACCCAGCAGGATGCGCTGCTGTCGGCGGTGGAGAACCGCGTCGTGCTGCTGGTCGCGGCCACCACCGAGAACCCGTCGTTCTCGGTGGTCGCGCCGCTGTTGTCGCGGTCGCTGATCCTGCAGCTGCAGCCGCTGGACGCCGACGCGGTAGGCACCGTGGTGCGCCGCGCCATCGCGGATCCTCGAGGGCTCGGCGGCAAGGTCAAGGTCACCGACGAGGCCGTCGACCTGCTGGTGCAGCTGTCGGCCGGTGATGCGCGACGCGCGTTGACCGCGCTCGAGGTGGCATCGGAAACCGAGCAGGAGGTGACCGTCGCGACCATCGAGCAGTCGCTGGACCAGGCCGCGGTGCGCTATGACCGCGACGGTGACCAGCACTACGACGTCATCAGCGCGTTCATCAAATCGGTCCGCGGATCCGACGTCGACGCGGCGCTGCACTACCTGGCCCGGATGCTGGTGGCGGGGGAGGACCCGCGCTTTGTCGCCCGGCGGTTGATGATCCTGGCCAGCGAAGACGTCGGCATGGCCGATCCGACCGCGTTGCAGACCGCCGTCGCCGCCGCGCAGACGGTGCAGTTGATCGGCATGCCCGAGGCGCAGCTGACCCTGGCGCACGCCACTGTGCATCTGGCCACGGCGCCGAAATCCAACGCGGTCACCACGGCGCTGGGCGCCGCGATGAGCGACGTGCGTGCGGGCAAGGCCGGGCTGGTGCCGACCCATCTGCGCGACGGGCACTACTCCGGCGCCGAGAAGTTGGGCAACGCGATCGGCTACAAATACAGCCACGACGACCCCGACGGTGTTGTCGCACAGCAGTACCCGCCCGACGAACTGGTTGGCGTCGACTACTACCGGCCGACCAACCACGGCGTCGAACGTGAGATCTCCGCCCGCCTGGAGAAGCTACGGGCGATCATCCGCCGCAAGCGCTGACGTACTTACTTCCGCCGAGACCAACGTTTCGGTGGATTTCTCTCGCACGTTCCCGCCGGTTTGTCCCTTTCGGCGTCATACAACGGCAAAATGGGTTGCCGCCGGGGCGGCGCGGTGACCGAGGGACGCGCTGGGGGGACGCGCTCCACCCCGATCCGCCGACCCCGACGGCAACGTACACCCCGACTTTGGCGGCTACCGCCGCAGCATTCCGCCGCGGCGCGTGCCCACCACACCGGTGTTCCTCCGGCCCATCAGCGCGGCTACCAGCGCCACGCCGATCGCCGCGACGACCACCTGGACAAGCAGTTCCAACCAGTCGATACCGCTCGTCGCGGTCGGAATACCGAGCGCCCTGGCGAGCGCGGTGCCGATGAACGCAGCGACGATGCCGACCAGGATGGTAACTAGAAAGCCGATCGGTTGGCGGCCCGGCAAGACCAGGCGGCCCAGTACACCCACCACGATGCCGATGAGTATTGCCGTGATGACTCCGGTGATGGTCATATGTCCTCCAAGTCGGGCGTGGGAGTGCGATACCCGGCGCCCTCGCCGAATAAACGCGGGCGTCAATGCTCGGCGGCCTCGTAGGCTCGAAGGCGTGGACTCCGACGTGCTGACCATCGACACGACCCGAGACCGCATCGTCGACCTCACCGACGCGGTGCGCGACTTCTGCGGTTCCCGCGGTGACGGCCTGTGCAATGTGTTTGTCCCGCACGCCACCGCCGGCCTGGCGATCATCGAAACGGGATCGGGCTCCGACCACGACCTCGTCGACACGCTGGAGCGGCTGCTGCCCCGCGACGATCGCTACCGACACGCCCACGGCTCACCCGGTCACGGCGCCGACCACGTGCTGCCCGGGCTGGTGTCACCGTCGGTGACGCTGCCGGTGCAGGGCGGTGAGCCGCTGCTCGGAACGTGGCAGAGCGTCGTGCTCGTCGATTTGAACCGGGACAACCCGCGGCGTTCGGTGCGGTTGAGCTTCGTCGCCGGAGCCGCGGAGTCGGCGACATCCAATCGAGCCTGAGGCGGCACTGCCAGCCGCGCCCGTTCGTTGACCTTTCAGGACCGCCAACCGCGACCGGTACTGTAGTGCGGTCGCATAGTCGCAGGTACCTGCAGAACAACACACGACGGCGAGGACAGTAGCAACGTGCAGACACACGAGATCAGGAAGCGTTTCCTCGATCATTTCGTGAACGCGGGCCACGTCGAGGTGCCCAGCGCATCGGTGATCCTCGACGACCCCAACCTGCTGTTCGTCAACGCCGGCATGGTGCAGTTCGTCCCCTACTTCCTCGGCCAGCGCACCCCGCCGTGGAAGCGTGCGGTCAGCGTGCAGAAGTGCATCCGCACCCCCGATATCGACGAGGTCGGGGTCACCACCCGGCACAACACCTTCTTCCAGATGGCCGGCAACTTCTCGTTCGGCGACTACTTCAAGCAGGGCGCGATCGAATTTGCCTGGACGCTGCTGACCAACCCGGTCGAGGACGGCGGCTACGGTTTTGACCCCGAGCGGCTGTGGGCCACCGTCTACGTCGACGACGACGAGGCCGTCGCGCTGTGGCAGGAGGTCGCGGGCCTACCCGGCGAGCGGATCCAGCGTCGCGGCATGGCCGACAACTACTGGTCGATGGGCATCCCCGGACCGTGCGGACCGTCCTCGGAGATCTACTACGACCGCGGCCCGCAATACGGCATCGAGGGTGGGCCGGAAGCCAACGAGGACCGCTACATCGAGATCTGGAATCTCGTGTTCATGCAGAACGAGCGCGGCGAGGGCACCTCCAAGGAGGACTTCGAGATCCTCGGGCCGCTGCCGCGCAAGAACATCGACACCGGTATGGGCGTGGAACGGGTGGCGTGTCTGCTGCAGGATGTCGACAACGTCTACGAGACCGATCTCGTGCGCCCGGTCATCGACCTGGTCGCCGGCCTCGCCCCGCGCGGGTACGGCCAGGGCAACCACGATGACGACGTGCGCTACCGGATCATCGCCGACCACAGCCGCACCGCGGCAATCATCATCGCTGACGGGGTGAGCCCCGGCAACGACGGCCGCGGCTACGTGCTGCGCCGGCTGCTGCGCCGCATCATCCGGTCGGCGAAGCTGCTGGGCATCGAAGACCCGATCGTCGCCGACCTGATGGCCACGGTGCGCGACGCGATGGGCCCGTCTTATCCGGAACTGGTCAGCGACTTCGACCGCATCCAACGCATCGCGGTGGCCGAGGAGACCGCGTTCAACCGCACGCTGGCCTCGGGATCGCGGCTGTTCGAGGAGGCCGCCGGCGCGACGAAGGCTTCCGGCGCGACGGTGCTGTCCGGTGCGGACGCGTTCACGTTGCACGACACCTATGGCTTTCCGCTCGAGCTGACCCTCGAGATGGCCGCGGAGGCGGGCCTGTCCGTCGACGAGGAGGGGTTCCGCGGTCTGATGGCCGAGCAGCGCGCGCGGGCCAAGGCCGACGCGGCCGCGCGCAAGCAGGCCCACATGGACCTGTCGGCCTACCGCGATCTGGTCGACACCGGGCCCACCGAGTTCACCGGGTTCGACGAGTTGGTCTCTGAGGCAACGATTCTTGGGATCTTCGTTGACGGGCGACGGGTTCCCGTCGTCAACCGCGAAACCTCGGCCGGCTCCGAGCACGTCGAGCTGATCCTCGACCGCACACCGTTCTATGCCGAGTCGGGCGGGCAGATCGCCGACGAGGGCGACATCACCGGCACCGGCGCATCCGCCTCGGCGAAGGCCGCCGTCACCGATGTGCAGAAGATCGCCCGAACGCTGTGGGCACACCGCGTCAACGTCGAATCGGGCGAGTTCGTCGAGGGTGACACCGTCGTCGCCGCCGTCGACCCGCGGTGGCGCCACGGCGCCACCCAGGGCCACTCGGGCACCCACATGGTGCACGCGGCGCTACGACAAGTGCTGGGCCCCAACGCCGTCCAGGCCGGTTCGCTGAACCGGCCGGGCTACCTGCGGTTCGACTTCAACTGGCAGGGCGCGCTCACCGAAGACCAGCGCCACCAGATCGAAGAGGTGACCAACCAGGCCGTCGAGGCCGACTACGCGGTGCACTCGTTCACCACCGAGTTGGAGACGGCCAAGGCGATGGGCGCGATGGCGCTGTTCGGCGAGGCCTACCCCGACGAGGTCCGCGTGGTCGAGATCGGCGGACCCTTCTCCCTCGAGTTGTGCGGCGGCACGCACGTGCGCAATTCGGCGCAGATCGGCCCGGTGACGATCCTGGGTGAGTCGTCGGTGGGCTCGGGTGTGCGCCGGGTGGAGGCCTATGTCGGCCTGGACTCCTACCGCCATCTGGCCAAGGAGCGCGCGTTGATGGCGGGTCTGGCGTCGACGCTGAAGGTGCCGTCCGAAGAAGTGCCCGCACGGGTGGCCAACCTGGTGGAGCGGCTGCGCGCGGCCGAAAAGGAACTCGACCGGATGCGGCTGGCCAACGCAAAGGCCGCCGCGGCCAATGCCGCCGCGGGCGCTGAACTTATCGGTAAGGTCCGAGTCGTGGCGCAACGGATGGCCGGCGGGATGTCGGCCGCTGATTTGCGCACCCTGGTCGGTGACATCCGCGGCAAGCTGGGCAGTGACCCGGCGGTCGTCGCGTTGATCGCTGAGGGCGACAACGACAGCGTCCCGTTCGTGGTGGCGGTCAACCAGGCGGCCCAGGACCTCGGTCTTCGCGCCAACGACCTGGTCAAGCAGCTGGCAGCACCGGTCAACGGCCGCGGGGGCGGCAAGGCCGAACTGGCGCAGGGTTCTGGCAAGGGGGCGGCGGGGATCGACGCGGCATTGGCCGCGTTGCGCGCAGAGATAGACCGGAGCTGACCTCGTGGCCCAAACCGACCGCCTACCCGATCGGCCCGGACGTGCCCTCGATCCTCCGGACCCCGGCCCCGGACGACGGCTCGGCGTCGACGTGGGCACCGTGCGCATCGGGGTGGCGGTCAGCGACCCCGACGGCATCCTGGCCACCCCGCTGGAGACCGTGCGGCGCGACCGCACCGACCGCCATATCCGCCGGCTCGCATCGCTGGTCCACGAACTCGACGTGGTCGAAGTGGTGGTGGGCCTGCCCCGCACGCTCGCCGACCGCTCCGGCACGTCGGCTCAGGACGCCGTCGCGCTTGCCGACGCGCTGACCCGCCGGGTCGCGCCGACGCCGGTGCGGTTGGCCGATGAACGTCTCACCACCGTCGTGGCGCAGCGGTCGCTGCGCGAAGCCGGGATCCGCGCCAAGGGTCAGCGATCGGTGATCGACCAGGCGGCCGCGGTGGGGATTCTGCAGAACTGGTTGGATCAACGCCGCACTGCGAGGGGCCAGCACGGAGAGGTTGGGGATGTCTGACCAATGGAGCCGCGGACGTGCAGAGCCCGTCGCGGTCGGTCCGCCGAGGCGCCGCAGGACGCGCGCCGACCGGATCCGCGAGGCGCGGAGCCGGCGCAAGCGTCGGATCGTCGGCGGGTTGACGCTGGGAACGCTGATCGTGATCGCGGTCGCTGCGGTGTTCCTGGGCTCCAAGCTGTGGCACTCCTTCTTCGGCACCGGCAACGACTACGCCGGCGAGGGCGTCAACGACGTGGTCATCCAGGTCCACGACGGCGACTCCACCACCGCGATCGGGCAGACGCTTCAGGAGCACCGCGTCGTCGCGACAGTCGGGGCGTTCCTCAACGCCGCCGAAGGCAACACCGCGATCTCGTCGATTCAGCCCGGCTTCTACAAGGTCCGCACCGAGATACCGGCCTCCAATGCCGTTGAGCGCCTGACCGATCCGCAGAACCGGGTGGGCAAGCTGGTAATCCCCGAGGGTCGTCAGCTCGACGACGTGCGCGACGTCAAGACCAACGCGGTCACCGACGGCATCCTGTCGCTGATCTCGCGTGCCACGTGCGTGGATCTCGACGGGGAACGTCGCTGCGTATCGGCAGAGGATCTGAAGAACATCGCGACCGCCGCCCCGCCTGCGGCGCTGTCGGTGCCGGACTGGGCAACCGATGCCGTCACCGCGCTGGGCCCGGACCACCGCCGGCTGGAGGGGCTGATCGCGCCCGGCATGTGGAACATCGACCCGTCGGCGTCCCCGGAAGGAATTTTGTCGACGCTGATCGCGGCCAGCGCAAACCAGTACGCCCAGGGCGGGCTGCTCGACACCGCGATGGCGATGAACATGTCGCCCTATCAGGTGCTCACCGTCGGGTCGTTGGTGCAACGCGAAGCCACCCCCGAGGACTTCGGCAAGGTCGCCCGCGTCATCTACAACCGGCTGGCCGTGAACCGCACGCTGGAGTTCGACTCGACGGTGAACTATCCGCTCGACCGCATCGAGGTGGCCACCACAGACGCCGACCGCGCCCAGCACACCGACTGGAACACCTATGTGCGGCCCGGTCTTCCGGCCACGCCTATCTGCTCACCGGGGCAGCCGGCGCTGACCGCTGCCGAGCGGCCCGAGGCGGGGGACTGGCTGTACTTCGTCACCATCGACATGCAGGGCACCACCCTGTTCACCCGCGACTACGAGCAGCACCTGGCGAACATCGAGCTGGCCATGGGCAATGGCGTCCTCGACTCCGCGAGGTAAGCGATTTGTGTGCGTTTAAGCGCGCTGAGCGCAACAAATCGCACACAAATCGCCGGAAAGCCGGCGTGCTGGGGTCGCCGATCAGCCATTCGCGGTCCCCGCAGCTGCACCTGGCCGCCTACCACGCGCTGGGGTTGGCCGGCTGGACGTATGAGCGTATCGAGTGCACGGCCGAGCAATTGCCTTCTGTGGTAGGCGGTTTCGGGCCGGAATGGGTCGGCGTGTCGGTGACGATGCCGGGCAAGTTCGCGGCGCTGCGCTTCGCCGACGAACGGACCCCGCGCGCCGAACTGGTCGGCTCGGCCAACACCTTGGTGCGGACTGCCGACGGCTGGCGCGCCGACAACACCGACGTCGAAGGTGTCGCCGGGGCGCTGGGCGCGGCGTCGGGCCGGGCGGCGGTGCTGGGCTCAGGGGGCACCGCACCGGCCGTCGTCGCCGGTCTGGCCAAACTCGGCGTGCAGGACATCACGATCGTGGCACGCAACCCCGACAAGGCCCGCCCATTGGTCGATTTGGGCACCCGGCTGGGCCTCGAGACCCGCTGGGCCGTACTGGGCACACAACTGACCGGGATCGATGTGGTGGTCAACACCATCCCCGCCGATGTCGCCGCGCGATACGCGGACACAGTCGCCGGTGTTGCCGTGCTGCTCGACGCGATCTATGACCCCTGGCCGACGCCGCTGGCCGCCGCGGTCTCCGCCGCCGGCGGCCGGGTGATCAGCGGTCTGGAGATGCTGCTGCATCAGGCGTTCGCTCAGGTCGAGCAGTTCACCGGAATGCCCGCGCCCAGGGAAGCGATGCGGGCCGCGCTCGACTCGCATTAGGGCGCCCATTTCTGCCGGAAGGCTGTGGCACGGGGCTAATCCACGACCCTGGCGCAGAAAATCGGCGCATAGCGGTACCCGCTGACCGCGTTAGCCTTCGCACGTGGGGGCGGTGGCGTGCGCGGCGGTGCTGGCGTGGCTGGCGGCGCTGTGCATCTTCGACATCACCGAACGCCGGCTACCGAACTGGTTGACGGTGCCGGGCGCGGTGGCGATTCTCACGGGGGCGACGCTGGCGGGACGGGGCCTTCCGGCGGCGACGGGCGCCGTCACGTTGTTCGCGCTGTATCTGACCGTGCACCTGCTGGCGCCGACGGCGACGGGCGCTGGAGATGTGAAGCTTGCGGCCGGTGTCGGGGCGCTGACCGGAGCGTTCGGCGTCGATGTCTGGGCGCTGGCGGCACTGGGGGCACCGCTGCTGACCGCCGGATTGGCGATCGTCACGGCGGTTCGCCGTGGTGAAACCACTGTGCCGCACGGCCCTTCGATGTGCCTGGCCGCCGCGGCGGCGGTATCGCTCGCGGTGCTCTAGACCGCCGTTACCTACCCATGGTAGGTTAATACCTACTTAAAGTATGTAACTAAAGGAAACGGAGCCACCGTGGATCCCAAGGCCATCTCTGAGCGCTACTTCGCCGCATGGGCGGCACGCGACCCCGACGCGATCGTCGCGCTGCACACCGCCGACACCCGGTTCTGGACGCACATGGGCGGCGAGCCCGTCGTCGGACGCGAGAACGCCCGGACCGCCTTCGCTGAACTCTTCGAGCAGTTTCCGCAGTTCTCGTTCGAGGTCTACCGCGTCCTCTACGGCCAAGACCACTGGGTGCTGGACTGGGCGCTGATCTCCGGCGACATCCGGTTCGACTGCCTCGATATCGTCAACGTGTCACCCGATGGCCTGGTGGCCCGCAAGGACACCTTCATCGACGCGACGCAACTTCATGCGGCGCTGGAGAAGACGGCATGACCGCCGCGACGCCGGTCGAGCAGCTGCCGATGCTGACCGCGCTACCGGTGGAACACCTCTTCGACATGGGAGTCAATCTGCAACCGGCACAGGCGATCCCGACACCGTTGGGCACCCGGTTGACCTTCCACACGACCGGCGGCGTCATCGACGGCCCCCGGTTGCGCGGCGAGATCCTGCCCGGCGGCGGTGACTGGCTGATGGTCGGCAGCGACGGTGTCGGGCGGGTCGATGTACGCGCGACGCTGCGCAGCCACGACGGCGCGCTGATCCACTACCGCGCCGGCGGTGTCATCAAGATCCCGGCGGACGGGATGGAACGGCTGGCAGCGGGCGAGGTGTTGGGGTTCGACGAGACCTACGTGCGGACCACGCCGAGCTTCGAGACCGCCGACGAACGCTACGACTGGCTCAGCGAGGTGGTGGCCGTCGGCTACAACATCTTGTCGCCCAACCACATCGACTACCGCGTCTACCGGGTGCGCTGACCACGATGCCCGACCACCAACGCCTTGCCCGCCAATCCAATCGGGTGGTGCGCCGGTGGCCGCGCGCCCAGCGCGCCATGTCGCGAATGCACGCCCACCTGTACCGGATCAGCGGGGGCCGCTTCCTGCCCCGCTGGTTCGCGGGCGCTCCGGTGCTGGTGCTGCAGACCGTCGGGCGCCGCACCGGTGCAAACCGAAGCACACCGGTGCTTTATCTGCGCGACGGCGACGCGCTGGTGGTGATGGCCGCCAACGCCGGCGCCGCGCGTACACCCGCGTGGTGGCTCAACCTCAAGGCGGCCGGCAGCGGCGAGGTGATCGTCGGCCGCCAGCGGCGCACGGTGCGGCCCCGCGAACTAAAGGGCGCCGAGTACGACCGGCTGCTGCGACGATTCGTGCAGATGTACCCGCAGGCCGAGCACTATGCCGCGTTCACCGACCGGCCGCTGCCGCTGATCGCCTTGGAACCGAATACGGGATGAGCCCGGGCTATCGTCATGCTGTGGCGACGAACACGGCACGACGCACCCAGGCGCAGCGCACCGAGGCGACCACCGCCGCGCTGGTCGACGCCGCACGCGCACTGTTCGCCCGGGACGGCTACGACGCGACGTCGCTGGACGCGGTCGCCGCCCGCGCCGAGGTGACCAAGGGCGCGGTTTATCACCACTTCAAAGGTAAGCGGCAGCTGTTCGAGGCCGTGTTCGCCCGTCAGGTCGAGCAGATCATGACGCCGGTGGCGACCGCCTACGGCCGCAAGAAGGATCCGTGGGACGCGTTCGCGGCCGGCTGCCGCGCATTTCTCGACGAGTGCCTCGATCCCGGGCTGCAGCGGATCATGCTGCTCGACGCGTCCGCGGCGATCGGCTGGGAACAGGTCCGCCGCCTGGAGGCTCCGCTGCTGCAGATGATGGAGCGCGGCATCGCCAACGCGATCGACGCCGGCCGCATCGCCCGGCGACCGACGGGTCCGCTGGCCAACTTCCTCTACGGCGCGCTGTGTGAGACCGCGATGATCGTCGCCCGCGCCGACGACCAGAAGGCCGCCCACCGCCAGGCCCTCGCCGAGATCGACCGCGTGCTGGCCGCGCTGGCGCTGCACTAGTGGCATGGGAAGCCCAGCAGATGCCTTGCGTCGTGCACGAATTCGTGGATGACGGTGCTGGACCCGAACACTGACGTCGCACCCTGATCGAGCCCGACGAAATACAGCACCAACAACGCGACGAACGTGGTCGCGGTCAGCCAGCCGGCCGCGGCCAGACCGGCGATGCCGATCGACGTGCGGGCCAAGGGTGTGGTCTCAGCCATGGTCGTCTCCGTGGGCTCTCGCGGGCGCCGTCAGCAGTCGGTGATCGTCGATCACCTTCTCCAACGCGGCCACCCAGTGGTCGTAGTACTCCCAGTCGCCTCGGTCGGTCTCCGGCGCGTTCTCCCACCGGCCGATCGTCTCGATCAGGCTCTGCTGAAAGTCACTCCAGTCGAAGTGGCGGAACTCCGAGAGCGCCAACGCCAACCCGAACGCCCGGCGCTGCCACTCGTGATCGAACTGCGGCGCGGCCTGGTCGGTCCGGCAGGTCTCGTGCAGCATCACGCGGCCTTGCCCGCCAGCGCGACGCCCATCATGGACTCCGTCGTCACCAGCTCCATCAGCTCTTCGTCGGTGAAATTCTCGGTGCCCGAAGGACGCTCGGGGATGACAAACCAGCGTGAATGTCCGCTGCTGTCCCACACCTTGATCTCGGTATCAGCGGGCAGCTCCACCCCGATTTCGCTGAGCACCTTGCGCGGCTCGCGTGCCGCCCGTGACCGGAAGACCGGATCCTTGTACCAGTACGGCGGCAGGCCCAGCACCGGCCACGGAAAACACGAGCACAGCGTGCAGATGATCAGGTTGTGCACCCCGGGTGTGTTGGCGACGGCCTGCAGATGCTCACCCTCCGCGCCCGCCATGCCGTCGGGGAGATCGAGTTCGGCGATCGCCGCGGGCGTGTCGAGGACCACGCGGGCGGCGAACTCGGGGTCCGTCCACGCCTTGACCACGATCTTGCGTCCGTTCAGCGGTGTCATCTCCGACTCGAAGTAGGACAGCACCTTGTCCACGGTCTGGCCGGTGATCACCCCCTTCTCGATCAGAAGTGACTCAAGTGCAGCGACTTTAGCGGCGCTGGAGGATTCCCGGTCGTCCGGATAGTGGAACTGGTCGCTCATCGAACTCCTTCCAGATATGCCTCGAACAGTTCGGCGTAGATCGTCAGCGGGCCGTCTTCGGCGCGTTCTCCGAACAACTCCTCGGGCCCGAACGCGACGATGTAGATCGGCATCGGATCACCGATCCCGTCGCCGGTGTGGACGAAATAGCCGTAGTCGCCTTCGAAGATCCGCTCGATCGTGCCCTCGCGTGTGCGGAGGTAGCCGGGCAGCCGGGTGTGCGCTGCCGCGGGCACGTTGGTGACTCGGACCCGGTCGCCGACACTGAATTTCGGATGGGCGATATCGCGGCGTGGGCTGTCACCCTTGCGCAAATAGTCGATGACCTGATCATCGATGGCAGGGGCGGGGTCCGGCGACGATGGCACGCCCTCTGCGGCCAACTGCTCTTGGCGCGAATATAATTCGTCCTCGGTGACGTAGCCCTGGTCGATGAAGAACTGGGTGATTCCGCCCAACCACTTCTCGTAGTAACGAAACTTGAAGTAGTCGAACGGGTTCATCGCCTCGGCGCCGGTGCGCAGGCTGGCCCAGGTCCATTCGTCCTTGAACGCCGTCGGCACCTCGTCGATCGGATACTGCGCCAACGCCGAGCCGAGATGGTTGGACAATCCCATCATCGCGACGTGGATGCCGAAGATCCGCTTCTCCCACGGTTCGACGAACACCCGCTTCTCGAAGTTCAACGGCTCCGGCAGGCCCTCGAGGCCTCCGAGATAATGCTGCAGTTTCATTACGCCGGGCTGCCTTCCGCCGCGGGCTCACGAGTCAGTGCGTTGGCCACGAATTCGGACAGCAGCCCGAACGACGCGCCCAGCAGGCACGCCGTCGCGGCGACCAGCCCGGGATGCGACACCGACGTCACCGTGATGGTGTTGCCGGTGCCTGCCACCGTGGACACCGTGCTGGCGAACCCGACCACCACCGCCGGCGTCGTCGACAACAGCGGCACCCGGGACACCGCCACCATCAGCGCGCTGCCGACACCCACGGCGAACGCCGTCGCCCACAGGCTTGCGCCCATCAACTCCGCGGCATACAGGCTGGCCGAGGCGATCAGCACGCCGGCGAGGTTGCAGGACAGCGAGCGCACCCAGCCGGTGACCGCGCCACCGACGAAGAAGAACGACGCCCACGCCAAGAACACCACCCAGATCGGCACCGTGATGACCTCCGCGGTGACTACCACCGCCAGGCCACCGAGGACGCCGATGCTCAAGGTCAATGCGGTTCGGGATTCCATGCGCAACACTGTGACGCGTACCTGTTTCGCTCGCGTGACGCCCGTGTTGCGATTTCGGCGCGCCAACGCCCCCTCAGCGACCGGAAACGCGCCGAAATCGCCATGAGAGAATGGCTGCGTGTTGCGATGGACCACTGCTGGTGAATCCCACGGCCGCGCGCTGGTGGCCGTGGTCGAAGGCATGGTTGCCGGGGTCGAGCTGACCACCGCGGACATCGCCGCGCAGCTGGCCCGCCGCCGGCTGGGCTACGGCCGCGGCGCCCGGATGAAGTTCGAGCAGGACCAGGTCACCATGCTGGCCGGGCTGCGACACGGCGTCACGCTGGGCGGCCCGATCGCGATCCAGATCGGCAACACCGAATGGCCGAAGTGGGAGACGGTGATGGCGCCCGACCCCGTCGACGCGGCCGAGCTGGAAGACTCCGCGCGCAACGCGCCGCTGACCCGGCCGCGGCCCGGGCACGCCGACTACGCCGGCATGCTCAAGTACGGCTTCGACGACGCTCGCCCGGTGCTCGAACGCGCCAGCGCCCGCGAGACGGCGGCCCGCGTCGCCGCAGGCACCGTCGCCAAGCAGTTCCTCAAGCAGGCCCTCGGCATCGACGTGCTGTCCCACATCATCTCCATCGGAGCATCGGACCCCTACGACGGTCCGCCGCCGCAGATGTCGGATCTGGCCGCCATCGACGCCAGCCCGGTGCGCGCGTATGCCGAGGAGGCGGAAAAGTCCATGATCGCCGAGATCGAGGCCGCCAAGCGCGACGGCGACACGCTCGGGGGCGTCGTCGAGGTGGTGGCGCACGGCCTACCGGTCGGTCTGGGCTCGTTCACCAGCGGCGACAGCCGGCTCGACAGCCAGTTGGCGGGCGCGGTGATGGGCATCCAGGCGATCAAGGGTGTCGAGATCGGCGACGGCTTCGAGACCGCGCGCCGCCGCGGCAGCGCCGCCCACGACGAGATCTATCCCGGCGCCGACGGCATCGTGCGCTCCACCAACCGGGCCGGCGGCCTGGAGGGCGGCATGACCAACGGCCAGCCACTGCGGGTGCGCGCGGCGATGAAGCCGATCTCCACCGTGCCGCGCGCGCTGGCGACCGTCGACATGGCCACCGGCGGCGAGGCCGTCGCCATCCACCAGCGTTCGGACGTTTGCGCGGTACCGGCCGCCGGGGTGGTCGTCGAGACCATGGTGGCCCTGGTGCTGGCGCGAGCGGCGCTGCAGAAGTTCGGCGGCGACTCGCTGACCGAGACGCGGGCCAACATCGACAACTACCTGCGCACGGTGCGGGACCGCGAACCGTCCGCGCCGCCGGTGCAGGCGTCGGGCTGATGGCTCCCAAAGCGGTGTTGGTCGGCCTGCCCGGCTCGGGTAAGTCGACCATCGGACGCCGGCTCGCCAAGGCGCTGGACCTCACGATGCTCGACACCGACGTCGCGATCGAGCAGAAGACCGGACGCACCATCGCCGACATCTTCGCCACTAACGGCGAGCAGGAATTCCGCCGCATCGAGGAAGAGGTCATCCGCGACGCGCTGCAGACCCACGACGGCATCCTGTCGCTGGGCGGCGGCGCGATCACCACCGCAGGGGTGCGCGACGCGCTCAACGGCCACATGGTCATCTACCTGGAGATCAGCGCCGCCGAGGGGGTGCGCCGCACCGGCGGCAGCACGGTGCGTCCGCTGCTGGCCGGTGGTGACCGCAGCGAGAAATTCAAAGCGCTGATGGCCCAACGTGTTCCGCTCTACCGGCGGGTGGCCACCATGCGCGTCAACACCAACCGGCGCAATCCCGGCGCGGTCGTGCGCTACATCGTGACCCGGCTGGAGGATCCCGACGCACCCCCTCCGCCGCGCCGACGGCGCCGCCCGCCGTGGCGACGCGGACCGTCGTCGCTGACCGCCGAACCGAGCACCGCCGCGCCGCCGTCGCCCGCGACGCTCGCCGCTCGCAACCCGAAGGCCAACCGTGACTGAACCCGTGACCGTAGATGTGCACGTCGATCCGCCGTATCCGGTGATCATCGGGACCGGTCTGCTCAACGAACTCGAGCAGACGATGCAGGGCAGGCACAAGGTTGCCATCCTGCACCAGCCGGTGCTGGCGCAGACCGCAGAGGCGATCCGAAGCATGCTGGCCGACAAGGGAATCGACGCGCACCGTATCGAAATCCCCGACGCCGAGAAGGGCAAGGACCTGCCGGTAGTCGGGTTCATCTGGGAAGTGCTCGGCCGCATCGGCATCGGCCGCAAGGACGCGATCGTCAGCCTCGGCGGGGGAGCGGCCACCGACGTCGCCGGGTTCGCCGCGGCCACCTGGCTGCGCGGCATCGACATCGTGCACGTGCCCACCACGCTGCTGGGCATGGTCGACGCCGCGGTCGGCGGCAAGGCCGGCATCAACACCGACGCCGGAAAAAACCTGGTGGGGGCGTTCCACCAGCCTGCCGCGGTGCTCGTCGACCTGGCCACCCTGGAAACGTTGCCGCGCAACGAGTTGGTGGCGGGCATGGCCGAGATCGTCAAGGCCGGTTTCATCGCCGACCCGGTGATTCTCGACTTGATCGAGGCCGATCCCGAGGCCGCGTTGGACCCGAAGGGCGCGGTGCTGGCGGAACTGGTCCGGCGGGCGATCGCGGTCAAGGCCGAGGTGGTGGCCGCCGACGAGAAAGAATCGCAACTGCGCGAGATCCTCAACTACGGCCACACGCTGGCGCATGCCATCGAACGCCGCGAGCGCTACCAGTGGCGCCACGGTGCCGCGGTATCGGTTGGGTTGGTGTTCGCCGCCGAACTGGGCCGGCTCGCCGGGCGTCTCGACGACGACACCGCCGATCGGCACCGGTCGATCCTGACCGCGTTGGGGCTGCCGGTCAGCTATGACCCCGATGCGCTGCCGCAGCTGTTGGAGCACATGGCCGGAGACAAGAAGACCCGCGCGGGTGTGTTGCGGTTCGTCGTGCTCGACGGGCTCGCAAAGCCGGGCCGCCTGGAGGGCCCGGATCCGTCGCTGCTGGCCGCGGCGTACTCGGAGATCGCGGAGGGAGCACGCCCATGACCACGGTCCTGGTCCTCAACGGACCCAACCTCGGCCGGCTGGGCCGTCGCGAACCCGACGTCTACGGCAGCACCACCTACCAGGATCTGGTGGCGCTGATCGAACGCGAGGCCGCGGAGCTCAATCTCAAAGCCGTTGTGCGGCAAAGCGACAGCGAGGCCGAGCTGCTGAACTTCATCCATGCCGCCGCCGACGCCGGTGATCCGGTGATCCTGAACGCCGGGGCGCTCACCCACACCTCGGTGGCGTTGCGCGACGCCTGCGCCGAGCTGCGCGCGCCGCTTATCGAGGTGCACATCTCCAATGTGCACAAACGCGAAGAGTTTCGGCACCACTCCTACCTCAGCGCGGTCGCGACCGGTGTGATCGTCGGCTTGGGCGTGCAGGGCTACGCGCTCGCCCTGCGGTACCTGGCCAGCCTGGATGCCGAAGGACCTTCGGCGGTGCTGGGCACCGAATAGCAGATCGCGGTCGAGATGATCGTCGGCAGCGCCAGCGTGAGCAGAAGCACGCACACGACGATCACGAAGCGTGGGGCCGTCAGCCAGTCGTCGGGAATGCGCGCCAAGCTGACCGCCAACCACGACCCGCCGATCGCGAGCACGACGGTCCCGACCGTCGCGAACTTGATCGAACGCAACTCGAGCAGCGTGGGTTCGGCGATGTTGGACAACGACTTCCGCAAGGCCCGGGTGCGCAGCGACACCAGCGCGAAATCGGCCACGATGAACACCGCGCACGCGACGATGATGGTGCCCTCGATCCACGGCGCGGGTCGGTGGCCCAACATGAACCGCAGATAGTCGATCGACGTTTCCGACACGATCAACGTCGCCGTCATCGCGGCCGCGAACGTCAGCCAACCGCCGAGTTCGGCCATGAAGCAATACGCGCGGACGTCGTCGGCGTCCTGGTCGGTGACCTTGTTGACGGCGTGGCTGGCCAGCATCCAGCCCAGTCCGCCGAACAACGCCACCGCGCCTGCGGCCAGCATCCCCGTCGACACCGCGCCCTGCGTCCATGCGATCGCACACGTGGCGCGTCGGGCGCCGTCGGGCACCTGGGTTCCGGTGATCAGGCTGAACAGGAAGCTGTCCAGCATCAACACCAGCACGGCGGAGGAGAACAACGCCAGCGTGTGCACGCCTTCGCGGGTGTTCTTGTCGAACAGCAGGGCGATGGCGGTGATCAGAAACCCGCCGAGGACCCCGGCGAGTTGGGAATTCGAGGCCGCCGACGACAGCACGCTCCACTGGTCGGACGTGCAGAACTCGTCCGGGTTCACAGCGGGCGGCGATCAGCCTCGCTCAGGGTTGGTCCTCACGGCGCACTTCGCTGGTCTGGACCCCGGAGGTGTCGTCGGCGCGGACGGCGGCGAACACGTCGGTGTCCGCGCGGTCGTCATCGCCGTGGCGCAGGTGCGGGGTCTGGTCGGCCTTGCGGTCGACGAGCCAACGCCCGAGCGCGACGCCGGCGATGGCCAGTACGAACACCAGCAGCGCGGTGAACGCCGCGAACGTGGTGACCTCGTTGATCAACGCTTCGACGTAGAGCGCCTGGTAGAAGAGCGAGATGAACCACGCCACCACCCCGCTCACCACGCCCGCGAACAGGCCGGCCAGCAGCCACGTCATCGCCAGGTCGCCGCGGCGGTCCGGATCGGGGTTGGCCTTCGCGTCGGCGCGGCCGTCGGCCACCCCCCACACGAACACCGCGATGGCGTACAGCACGACCAGCACGACGCTGATCAAACCGGCCTTGGTTTCCCACGCGTTGATCATCGCTCCCTGCAGCAATCGCACGATCACCATCAGGGCCGCGAACACCAGTCCGCGCAGCAACCACTTACTCATGGGGGTTCACCTTAGCGAGTAGCTTCATCAGCTGTGACTATTTCACAGCGCAGGGCCCGGTTGCGTGACCGGCTCGCCGCCGCAGACCTCGACGCCATGCTGATATCGAACCTGGTCAACGTGCGTTACCTGGCCGGCTTCACCGGATCCAACGCGGCGCTGCTGGTCCGGGTGGACAAAGAAGCGCCGGTGCTGGCCACCGACGGGCGCTACCGCACCCAAGCCGCCCAGCAGGTCCCCGACGCCGAAATCGTCATCGACCGGGCATGCGGACCGCACCTGGCGCGCCGCGCCGCCGCCGACGGGGTGCGCCGGCTGGGCTTCGAAAGCCACGTGGTGACCGTGGACGCGCACACCGCGCTGGCCGACGCGGCAGGCGACGACGTCGAACTGGTGCGGGCGGCGGGCACGGTGGAAGGGCTGCGCGAGGTGAAGGATGCCGGTGAGGTCGCGTTGTTGCGGCTGGCATGCGAGGCAGCCGACGCCGCACTGGCCGACCTCGTCGAGCGCGGCGGGCTGCGGCCGGGCCGCACGGAAAAGGAGGTGCGCCGCGAGCTGGAATCGCTGATGCTGGACCACGGCGCCGACGGCCCCTCGTTCGAGACCATCGTGGCTGCCGGGGCGAACTCGGCGATCCCGCATCACCGGCCCACCGACGCGGTGCTGGCGGCCGGCGACTTCGTCAAGATCGACTTCGGTGCCCTGGTCAGCGGCTACCACTCCGATATGACGCGCACCTTCGTGCTGGGGCCGATCGCGGACTGGCAGCGCGAGATCTACGACCTGGTCGCCGCGGCGCAGCGCGCCGGGCGCGAGGCCCTGGTCCCTGGCACGTCGCTGCGCGAGGTGGACGCGGCGTCGCGGCAGGTCATCGCCGACGCCGGCTATGCGGACAACTTCAGCCACGGCCTCGGCCACGGCGTCGGGTTGCAGATCCACGAAGCGCCGGGAATCGGTGCGGCGTCCGCCGGTACACTGCTTGCTGGTTCCGCGGTGACCGTGGAGCCCGGTGTCTATCTGCCCGACCGTGGCGGCGTCCGCATCGAGGACACGCTCGTCGTTGGCGAATCGGGCACACCCGACTTGCTCACCCGGTTCCCCAAGGAACTGGCCATCCTCTGAACAGGAGTACAACCGACTGTGGCAACGACCGCCGACTTCAAGAACGGCCTCGTCCTGGTGATCGACGGCCAACTGTGGCAGATCGTCGAGTTCCAGCACGTCAAGCCCGGCAAGGGCCCGGCTTTCGTGCGGACCAAGCTCAAGAACGTGGTGTCCGGTAAGACCGTCGACAAGACCTACAACGCCGGCGTCAAGGTCGAGACCGCGACCGTGGACCGCCGTGATGCGACCTACCTCTACCGCGACGGCTCCGACTTCGTGTTCATGGATTCCGAGGACTACGAACAGAATCCGCTGCCCGAGTCGATGGTCGGCGACGCCGCCGACTACCTGCTGGAAAGCATGCCGGTGCAGATCGCCTTCCACAACGGCACGCCGCTGTACCTGGAGATGCCGGTCTCGGTGGAACTCGAGGTCACCCACACCGAACCCGGGCTGCAGGGCGACCGCTCCAGCGCGGGCACCAAGCCGGCCACCGTCGAAACCGGCGCCGAGATCCAGGTGCCGTTGTTCATCAACACCGGCGACAAACTCAAGATCGACACCCGCGATGGCAGCTACCTCGGCAGGGTGAATGCCTGATCGGCCCGACGCCGGCCAGATTGGTCGGCCCGACTCCGGCCAGATTGGTCGACCCGACCGTGGGCGGCATCAGGCCCGCAAACGCGCCGTCGACCTGCTCTTCGAAGCCGAAGCGCGCAACATCACCCCGGCCGAGGCCGCCGATGCGCGCAATGCCTTGGCGGACAAGCAATCCGACGTCGCACCGCTGAACCCGTACACGGTGACGGTGACCCGCGGCGTCACCGAGCACACCGCGCACATCGACGACCTGATCTCGGCGCACCTGCAGGGCTGGACCCTGGACCGGCTGCCCGCCGTCGACCGCGCGATCCTGCGGGTTGCGGTGTGGGAACTGCTCCACGCCGACGACGTGCCCGAACCGGTGGCCGTCGACGAAGCCGTCGAGCTCGCCAAACACCTGTCCACCGATGACTCACCGGGTTTCGTCAACGGCGTGCTGGGTCAGGTGATGCTCGTGACGCCGCAGATCCGGGCCGCCGCCCGAGCCGTGCGGGGCGACCGCGAGTAGCGCCCATCCGGCCTAGTGCCCATGGCCGTGGTCGGACGGTTGCTCGGGTGCGGGCAGGTTCAAGGTCGTGGTGGGTGCGGACGCCGGCGCGGGTGGTCGTGGCGAATAGCTGATGCCGTTGGGCTCGTGGCCGACCGGGATGGTCGCCGTCACCGACGCCTCGTCCAGGTCGATGGCCGACACCGTGTCGTCGAACGTGTTGGTCACCCAGGCCCGCGTCGCCGTGTCTTCGATGACGACACCGTGCGGCCCTGATCCGGCCTCGACGACCGCCCGCGGTGTCATGGTCTCGGTGTCGATCACCGAAACGGTACGGCCGGGCGTTTCGGCGGTTCCCTGGTTGGCGCTCAGCACCGCGTCTTCCTCGCCGCTCAAGTACACCTGCACCGGCGGTGTCGGAACGTCCGTGCTGCCGACCACCTTCTGCGTGGTCAGGTCGACCTTCACCACCTTCGGGGGCTCGCTGACGCTGCTGTAGACGTAGCGGCCGTCGGCGGAGACGCCGACCTGTGCCGGTTCGGTGCCCACCGGCACGGAGCCGGTGCGCGAATGGGTCGTCGGGTCGATCAGATCGAGCCGGCCTTCCATATTGGCGACGACGATCACCGAACCGTCGGCCGCCGCCCGAAGTCCGTGCGGCATACCGCCCACGTCGATGGTGGCCACGGGCGTCAACTCCGCACCCCGATAGACCGACACCGTGCCGTCTCCGGCGTTGGTCACATACACGTTGCCGTTCGGGGCCTCGATCACATGCGCGGGCGCAGGCCCGGTCGGGGCCACGGCCTTGACCGCATACGCCGCGGCGTCGATCGCGACCACCGTGTTGGTACTGCCGCTCACCGCATAGGCGATGTCCCCACCGGAACCCAGTTGAACGTTGTGGGGTGCCTTGACGCCCTCGATCGTCATCACGACCGCATCGGTGGCGGCGTCGACGACCGAGAGGCTGTCGGCGCCCTCGTTGGCGACCCACACCGAGCCGGACACCGCGGGCTGCGGTTGGCCCTGCTCGTTGGGTTCACCGGTCTGCTCGGCGCACGCCGCGAGCATTCCTGCGACCAGGAGGACAACCGACACGATGGCGACGCGAAACCGCACTGACATCATCTCCTTCAGCCAATGCCCAGCATGGCCCGCCGCGCGGCGCAACGCCAGTGGCCGCCGTTGCCGCGGTCGGCCCGGCAAGGTCGTTAGGCTCAGGTGCGCATGTCGAAACGGAGCTCGACACCGACGCAGCCGGAATCGGGTGTGCGCAAGGCCGTACGGACCTTGCACCCCGGCTATTTCGCGCTGGTCATGGCAACCGGGATCGTGTCGATCGCCATGCAGTACAAGGCCGCAGACGCCGTCTCGGTCGCCCTGCTGTGGCTCACCTGCATCGCCTACGCGATTCTCGTCGTATTGAGCTTGGCGCGCGTTCTGGCCTTCCGCACCGAGTTCAGCGCCGACCTCGCCGACCCGCGCCGCGGGTTCGGCATGTTCACGTTCGTCGCGGCCACCAACGTGCTCGGCGCCCGGCTGGCCCTCGACGCCCACTACCGGACCGCGCTGACGCTGTTAGTCGTCGCGGTGGTGGCTTGGGTGGTCCTCGGCTACGTCGTGCCGTGGACCGCGGTCCTCGGGCACCGGTTGCGCCCGACGTTGCACGTCGCCAACGGTGCGTGGTTCATCTGGGTGGTCGCCAGCCAGTCCGTCGCGGTGCTGGCCGCGGTGCTACAGCCCCAACTCGGTTCTGGCCAGCGGGAATTGGCGTTGATCGCCGTGTTCTCCTGGTCGGTGGGGGTGTTCCTGTACGCGGTGGTTGCCGTGCTCGTCATCGTCCGGGTGATGCTGTACCCGTTCCTGCCCGAAGATCTGACCCCGCCGTACTGGGTGGCCATGGGCGCCACCGCGATCACCGTGCTCGCCGGGGCTCGAATCGTCGAGATGGCCGATGCCCCAATGGTTGCTGCCACCCGCGGCCTCATCGCTGGCGCGTCGGTGACCTTCTGGGCCTTCGGCAGCTGGCTGATCCCGCCGCTGATCGCGGGGGGCATTTGGCGGCACTTCATCCACAAGATCCCGTTGCGCTACGACGCGACGATGTGGAGCGTCATCTTCCCGCTGGGCATGTACGGCGTGGGCTCGCTCTACCTCGGGCAGGCCGATCAGCTGCCGGTGGTGGCAGCGATCGGTGGTGTCGAGATCTGGATCGCGCTGGCAGCATGGGCTTGCACGTTCGCGGCGATGATGTACCACCTGCTCACCACCGTCCGGGTCCATGCGGTACGCGATAGCTAGGCGATCTTCTGATTCCTAGGGCCACATCGGTTTACGCCAAAACGGTACTGAGTTCAGCATTCGATGGTTGTCTGGGATGGTGAACACGGCGACCACGCCGAACGCCGGCGCACAACGCATCGTCAACCTGGCGTTGGCAACGTGGGTCTCCGCCATCAACTTCTGGGCCTGGAACATGATCGGCCCGCTGTCGACGTCATATGCCGGGGAGCTGTCGTTGAGCAGCACCGAGGCGTCCATGCTCGTGGCGACACCGATCCTGGTCGGATCGTTGGGCCGGATCGTCATCGGCTCGCTCACCGACCGGTTCGGCGGTCGCGTGATGTTCATCGCGATTTCGCTGGCGTCCATCGTTCCGGTGCTTGCGGTGGGCGCGGCGGGGGCCACCGGTTCCTACCCGGCGTTGCTGGTGTGCGGTTTCTTCCTCGGCATCGCCGGCACGATCTTCGCCGTCGGCATCCCGTTCGCCAACAACTGGTACGAGGCGTCGCGGCGCGGCTTCGCGACGGGCGTGTTCGGCATGGGCATGGTCGGCACCGCGCTATCGGCATTCTTCACTCCGCGGTTCGTCGGCTGGTTCGGGCTGTTTCCCACCCACGTCATCATCGCGGTGGCGTTGGCGCTGACCGCGGTGCTGTGCCTGGTGGCCATGCACGACTCGCCGACGTTCGTGCCGAACACCGACAAGGTGCTGCCGAAGCTGACGGCGGCCGCGAAGCTACGCGTCACGTGGGAGATGTCGTTCTTGTATGCGGTGGTTTTCGGCGGCTTCGTCGCGTTCAGCAATTACCTGCCCACGTATATCAAGACCATCTACGGTTTCTCGGCTGTCGACGCGGGCGCGCGCACGGCCGGCTTTGCGCTCGCCGCGGTGCTGGCCCGCCCCGTCGGCGGCGTGCTCGCCGACCGGTTCGGACCGAAATACGTGGTGCTGACGTCGTTCGCGGGGACCGCACTGCTGGCGTTCATCGCGATGTTCCAGCCGCCGCCGGACGTGTGGTCGGCGGCGACCTTCATCACGTTGGCGGTCTTCCTCGGTATCGGCACCGGCGGCGTGTTCGCCTGGGTCGCCCTGCGGGCGCCTGCGAAGTCGGTGGGCTCGGTCACCGGCGTCGTCGCCGCCGCAGGCGGTCTGGGCGGTTACTTCCCGCCGCTGGTGATGGGCGCCACTTACGACCACGTCGACAACGACTACTCGACAGGGCTGGTGCTGCTGGTGGCCACAGCGCTGGTCGCGTTCACCTACACCGCGCTTCGGCTACACGCGCACGAACCGACGGCAGCCCGCAAGGAGGCCACCCAATGACCACCACACCGCCGCGCACCGGCGGCCGGATCGAGGAACTCCTCGAACGCAGCGGCCGTTTCTTCACCCCCGGCGAGGTCTCCGCCGACGGGCGCACCATCACCCGACGCGGTGGCCGTCAAGGCGACGTCTTCTACCGCGACCGCTGGAGCCACGACAAGATCGTTCGCTCCACCCACGGCGTCAACTGCACGGGTTCCTGCTCGTGGAAGGTCTACGTCAAGGACGGCATCATCACCTGGGAGACCCAGGAGACCGACTACCCCTCGGTCGGCCCGGACCGGCCCGAGTACGAGCCGCGCGGATGCCCCCGCGGGGCGGCGTTCTCCTGGTACACCTATTCGCCGACCCGTGTGCGCTATCCCTACGCGCGCGGCGTGCTCGTCGAGATGTACCGGGAAGCCAAGGCGCGCCTGCGCGATCCGGTGCTGGCGTGGGCCGACATCCAGTCCGACCCCGAGCGGCGACGCCGATACCAACGGGCCCGCGGGATGGGCGGGCTGGTGCGGGTCAGCTGGGCCGAGGCGACCGAGATGATCGCCGCCGCCCACGTGCACACGATCAAGCAGTACGGCCCGGATCGGGTCGCCGGGTTCTCGCCGATCCCGGCGATGTCGATGGTGTCGTTCGCGGCCGGGTCGCGTTTCATCGAGTTGCTCGGCGGGGTGATGACGTCGTTCTACGACTGGTACGCCGACCTGCCGGTGGCCTCACCGCAGGTGTTCGGTGACCAGACCGACGTGCCGGAGTCCGGTGACTGGTGGGATGCGGCCTATCTGATGATGTGGGGCTCCAACGTCCCGGTGACCCGCACCCCCGACGCGCACTGGATGGCCGAGGTGCGCTACCGCGGCACCAAGGTCGTGGCGATCAGCCCGGACTACGCCGACAACACCAAGTTCGCCGACGAGTGGATGCCCTGTGTCGCCGGTACCGACGGTGCGCTGGCCATGGCGATGGGGCAGGTGATCCTCACCGAATGCTATGTGCGCAAACGTGTTCCGTTCTTCGTCGACTATGCGCAGAAGTTCACCGATCTGCCGTTCCTGGTCAAGCTCGAGGAGCGCGACGGCGCGCTGGTGCCCGGTAAGAACCTCACCGCCGCCGACCTGGGCGAAGGGTTCTCCGACCGGGAAAACGCCGCGTTCAAACCGGTCGTGCTCGACGGTGTCACCGACACGGTCGTGGTGCCGCACGGTTCGCTCGGCTTCCGCTACGGCGACGACGGCGTGGGGAAGTGGAACCTCGATCTCGGTGAGGTGGCACCCGCGCTGACCGTCGCGCCCGCACCGGGTGAGCAGGGTGAGGTGGCCGAGGTGGTGCTGCCGCGCTTCGACAGCATCGACGGGCAGGCAGCCACGCTGACGCGTGGCGTGCCGGTGCGCAGGGTAGGGGAGCACCTGGTGTGCACGGTGTTCGACCTGATGCTGGCGCAGTACGGGGTGGTCAGGCCGGGGTTGCCGGGACAGTGGCCGTCCGGTTACGACGACCCCGTGCACCCCTACACCCCAGCGTGGCAGGAGTCGATCACCGGAGTGTCTGCGGCCCAGGCGATTCGGGTGGCCAAGGAGTTCGCCCGCAACGCCGAGGAGTCCGGCGGCCGGTCGATGATCATCATGGGCGCCGGGATCTGCCAGTGGTTCCACGGCGACGCGACCTACCGCGCGGTGCTGGCGATGCTGCTGCTGACCGGGTCGATGGGCCGCAATGGTGGCGGCTGGGCGCACTATGTCGGCCAGGAGAAGTGCCGGCCGGTCACCGGGTGGGCGACGATGGCGATGGCCACCGACTGGTCGCGCCCGCCGCGGCAGATGCCGGGCACGTCGTACTGGTATGTCCACACCGACCAGTGGCGCTATGACGGCTACCGCGCCGACGCGCTGGCCAGCCCGACCGGGCGCGGCAGGTTCAAAGATCGCCACACGATGGATGTGCTGGCGTCCGCGTCGGCGATGGGGTGGAGCCCGTTCTACCCGCAGTTCGACCGGTCCTGCCTGGATGTGGCCGACGATGCGCGCGAGGCCGGACAGGACATTGGCGACTACGTCGCACAACAACTGGCGTCGGGCGAGCTCAAGCTGGCCGTCACCGACCCCGACAACCCGGGGAACTGGCCCCGGGTGCTCAGCGTCTGGCGTTCGAACCTGCTCGGCTCGTCGAGCAAGGGCAACGAGTACTTCCTGCGCCACCTGCTGGGCACCGACTCGAACCTGCAAGCCGATCCCGCGCCGGATAACTTGCGCCCCAACGGTGTTGCCTGGACCGAGGACATCCCCGAGGGCAAGCTGGACATGCTGATGTCGATCGACTTCCGGATGACATCGACCACGTTGCTCTCGGATGTGGTGCTTCCCGCCGCCACCTGGTACGAAAAGTACGATCTGTCGAGCACCGACATGCACCCGTACGTGCATGCGTTCAACGCCGCCATCGACCCGCCGTGGGAGACCAGGTCCGACTACGAGGCGTTCGGGGCGATCGCGCGGACGTTCAGCGCGCTGGCGGCCAAACATCTCGGGAAGCGCACCGACGTCGTGATGGGCGCCATGCAACACGACACACCCGGTGCGATGGCCTATCCCGGTGGCACCGAACATGATTGGCGCGAAACCGGGGAGACCCCGGTGCCGGGCAAGACGATGGGTCCGTTGGCGGTGGTCGAGCGGGACTACCCCGCCGTCATCGACAAATGGCTGACGCTGGGGCCGCTCGTGGACCGACTCGGGTTGACCACCAAGGGCGTGACGTTCCACCCGGACAAGGAGGTCGACGAGCTCGCCGCCAAGTTCGGTGTGATGAACTCCGGTGTCGCCGAAGGACGGCCGGCGGTCACCTCCGCCGAGCGGATGGCCGAGGTGATCCTGGCGTTGTCGGGCACCACCAACGGTCGCCTCGCCGTGGACGGGTTCCGTGACCTGGAGCGACGTACTGGCCGTCGGCTGGCGCACCTGGCGGAGGGCAGCGAGGAGCGCCGAATCACCTTCGCCGACACACAGGCCCGCCCAGTGCCGGTGATCACCAGCCCGGAGTGGTCGGGCAGTGAAACCGGTGGCCGGCGGTACGCGCCGTTCAGCGTCAATATCGAGGAACTCAAGCCGTTTCACACGCTGACCGGTCGGATGCACTTTTACCTCGACCACGACTGGTTGGAGGAACTCGGCGAACAGCTGCCGATCTACCGGCCGCCGCTGGACATGAACCGGCTGTTCGGCGAATCGCAGATCGGCTCGGAGGGGGTGGGCCTGACGGTGCGCTACCTCACGCCGCACTCCAAGTGGTCGATTCACTCCGAGTATCAGGACAACCTGTTGATGTTGTCGCTGTCGCGCGGTGGACCGACGATGTGGATGAGCCCCGGTGACGCCGCGAAAATCGGTGTGGCAGACAACGAATGGGTGGAGGCCGTCAACCGCAACGGCGTGCTGGTGTGTCGGGCGATCGTCAGCCATCGAATGCCCGACGGGGTGGTGTTCGTGTACCACGTCCAGGAGCGCACCATCGACGTGCCGCTGTCCGAGACGACCGGTAAGCGCGGGGGTATCCACAACTCGCTGACCCGGCTGCTGATCAAACCGAGCCACCTGGCGGGCGGCTACGCACAGAACGCGTTCGCGTTCAACTATCTCGGACCGACCGGGAATCAGCGTGACGAAGTGACCGTCGTGAGGCGGCGAAGCCAGGAGGTGGTCTTCTAGTGCGCCAAGCGAAACGTGGAGAGCGAGGCATCAGATGAAGGTCATGGCGCAGATGGCCATGGTGATGAACCTGGACAAATGCATTGGGTGCCATACCTGTTCGGTGACGTGCAAACAGGCATGGACCAACCGTCCCGGCACCGAGTACGTCTGGTTCAACAACGTCGAGACCCGGCCCGGGCAGGGCTATCCGAGACAGTACGAAGACCAGGAACGCTGGCGGGGCGGGTGGATCCGCGACCGCAAGGGCAGGCTGCGGTTGCGTGATGGCGGGCGGCTGTCGAAACTGTTCCGGATCTTCGCCAACCCGAAGATGCCGAACATCTCGGACTATTACGAGCCGTGGACCTACGACTATGACAACCTGATGTCGGCGCCGCTGTCGGACCAGATGCCCGTCGCCCCACCGCGCAGCCTGATCAGCGGTGAACCGATGGACATCTCGTGGTCGGCCAACTGGGACGACGACCTCGGCGGATCACCGGAGATCGTGCCCGGCGACCCGGTGCTCAAACAGGTCAGCGAAGACATCAAGCTCGAACTCGAGCAGACGTTCATGTTCTTCCTGCCGCGCATCTGCGAACACTGTCTGAACCCGTCCTGCGTGGCGTCGTGCCCGTCGGGCGCAATGTACAAACGCAGCGAGGACGGCATCGTGCTCGTCGACCAGGACCGCTGTCGCGGCTGGCGGATGTGTGTGTCCGGATGTCCTTACAAGAAGATGTATTTCAACCACAAGACCGGCAAAGCCGAGAAGTGCACGTTCTGCTATCCGCGTATCGAGGTCGGCCTGCCGACCGTCTGCTCGGAGACCTGCGTGGGCCGGCTGCGCTACCTCGGTGTGGTGTTCTACGACGTCGACCGGGTGCTGGAAGCCGCCACGGTGGAACACGACACCGACCTCTACGAGGCGCAGAAGTCGATCCTGTTGGACCCGCACGACCCCGAGGTGATCGCCGGGGCACACGCCGAAGGCATCTCCGACGAGTGGATCGAAGCCGCGCAACGTTCCCCGATATACGCGCTGATCCACAAGTATCAGGTGGCGCTGCCGCTGCACCCGGAGTACCGCACCATGCCGATGGTGTGGTACATCCCGCCGCTGTCGCCGGTGGTCGACGCGGTCGCCCGCGACGGCCACGACGGTGAGGAACTCGGCAACCTGTTCGGCGCGCTGGAGGCGCTGCGCATCCCGATGCAATACCTGGCGGGGCTGTTCACTGCCGGGGACACCGACATTGTGGAGGGTGTGCTGCAGCGGTTGGCCGCGATGCGCTCCTATATGCGCGACATCAACCTCGGCCGCGAAACCCAGCCGCATATCCCCGAATCGGTCGGGATGACCGAGGAACAGATGTACGAGATGTACCGGCTGCTGGCGCTGGCCAAATATGACGAGCGCTACGTCATCCCGACCGCCTACGCCGTCGACGAGCAGAACCCGCCCGAAGAGTCCGAACTCGGGTGCTCGCTGTCATTCGAAGGCGGCCCGGGCATGTATGAATCGGGCCCGTTCGGCGAGGCCAGCGGCGGGCCGGTACCGGTCGCGGTCGAGACCTTTCACGCCCTGCAGCACCGCCAGACCGCCGACGGTATGGCCGCCAACGCCGATCGACCCTCGCGGGTGAACCTGCTCAACTGGGACGGTCGCGGGGTGCCGTCGGGGCTGTTCCCCGGCGAAGGGGGCGGGGAATGAAGCTCCTGGGCCGCAAACCGGATTCGGCGACGTTGACCGACCGGCTGGTATGGCAGGCGGCGTCGTTGCTGCTGTGCTATCCCGACGACCGGTGCTTCGAGCGTCTGCACACCGTCGACGAACTGCTGGCGCACATCGGTGACCCGGCCGCGACGCTGCTCGGCCGCACCGCTGCGGCGCTGCGGCACACCGATGCGACCACCGCGGCCGCCCGTTACGTCGAAACCTTCGACATGCGGCGCTCTTCGACAATGTATCTGACCTATTGGACCGCCGGCGACACTCGCAACCGCGGCCAACACATGCTGGCGTTCAACACCGCGTACCGCGATGCTGGCGTAGCGCCGCCGTGCAAGGAAGCCCCCGACTACCTTCCGGTGGTGCTGGAGTTCGCCGCGACCGTCGACCCGGTGAGCGGGCGTCGTCTCCTGGTGGAGCACCGCGTCCCGATCGACGTGCTCTATACGTCGCTTCACGACACCGGTTCGCCGTACGCACCCGCCGTCGCCGCGGTGCGCACCACGCTGCCGCACCCCACCGACCGGGAGACCCAGCGCGCCCAGCGGCTAGCCGAGGCCGGTCCGCCCGCCGAAGCCGTTGGGCTGGAACCGTTCACGTTGACCGTGCCGCCCCGTCGGGCGGGTGTTGGCGGAAGCGCTACCGAAGGAGCTCGCTGACATGTCGGGTTGGGTGATCTTCTGGGACGTGGTGCCGTACGTGACGCTGGCCGTCGTCGCCATCGGGACATGGTGGCGGTACCGCTACGACAAGTTCGGCTGGACCACGCGATCGTCACAGCTCTACGAATCGCGACTGTTGCGCATCGGCAGCCCGATGTTTCACTTCGGCATCCTGGTGGTCATCGTCGGGCACATCATCGGCCTGGTGATCCCCGAGTCGTGGACTGACCTGGTGATGAGCGACCACGTCTACCATCTGCAGGCCATGGTGCTCGGCGCGATCGCCGGGATCACCACGCTGGGCGGCATCGCGCTGCTGGTGTACCGGCGGCGCACCACCGGCCCGGTGTTCTTGGCCACCACGGTCAACGACAAGGTGATGTACGCGGTGCTGGTGCTGGCCATCGTGGCGGGACTGGCCTGCACGCTGATCGGGGCCACACCCGTTGGCGCCGAACATGATTACCGCGAGTCGGTGTCACCGTGGTTCCGGTCCATCTGGATTCTGCAGCCCCGTGGGGATTTGATGGTCACCGCGCCGTTGTGGTTCCACATCCACGTGATGATCGCGCTGGTGCTGTTCTGCCTGTGGCCGTTCACCCGGCTCGTACACGTGTTCAGCGCACCCATCGCCTATCTGTTCCGCCCCTACATCGTGTACCGCAGCCGCGACGTGGCGGGTAAGGGCGAGTTGGTCGGATCGCATCCGCAACGCCGCGGCTGGTGACGCCACGGCCTCTGCCCGGCGAGTGTGGGGTTGTGCCACGCGCTGAGGCTCGACGGCGTCCCACAAACCCACATTCGAGCCCGGTTTCCCGATGTTTCGTTGTTACGAGTAAACTTGGATAAACTTCCGGGCATGTCTGCCGGTCGTCGCGAAGATGTGCTCGCGACACTGCGCGCCACCGACGAGCCGATGAGCATCGTCGCGATCGCCGACAAGCTCGACGTGCACCCCAACACGGTCCGGTTTCACCTCGACACGCTGGTCGCCGACGGCCGCGCCGAACAGGTCGAACCCGAGCGGCGCGGGCCGGGCCGCCCGCCGTCGATGTTTCGCGCCGTACACGGCATGGACCCCGGCGGTCCGCGGCGCTATCAGGTGCTCGCCGAAGTTCTGTTGCTCAGCCTGGCCGGCCAGCGCAACGCGGCGGACAAGGCGGCCGCCGCCGGGCGTGCGTGGGCCCGCAGAATCAGCCAGCGCGACGGCCGCACCGTGGTCAGCGCGGACCAGTCGGCCCGCCGGCTCGTCAAGTTCCTCGATGAGCTCGGCTTTGCCCCGCGGTTACGCACGGTCGGCGGGAAGCGCCGGGTGGACCTGCGGCACTGCCCGTTCCTCGAATTGGCCGAGCACAGCACTGACGTCGTCTGCCCGGTGCACCTCGGGCTGATGCGCGGCGCGTTGGAGGCGTGGAACGCACCCGTCACGGTCGAGAAGCTCGAACCGTTCGTCGAACCCGATCTGTGCCTGGCGCAGCTGCGCGTCGAAAAAGTCCCCAGTCCGCAGTGACTTTGTTCCCTTGCCTACCTTTGCGGGCCGGGCGATGCTGGAGGCATGAGTACCCGCTTGCCGGATCATCGAACGATCCACACGGTCTTGTCGCTGGGCGTCAGGGCGCCGTCGATCCACAATACCCAGCCCTGGCGGTGGCGGGTCGGTGCCACGAGCTTGCATCTGTATGCCGACACCAGCCGGCACCTGCCGAACACCGACCCGGACAGCCGTGATTTGCTGCTGAGCTGCGGCGCGGCGCTGCATCACACGGTGATCGCGCTGGCCGCGCTGGGCTGGCAGGCGAAGGTCAACCGGCTGCCGGATCCGCTGCAGCCGGACCATCTGGCCAGCATCGAAGTGCAGCGGCACACCGCCACCGAACTCGATGTGGCGCTCGCGGCCGCGATACCGCGCAGGCGCACCGACCGTCGGCTCTACAGCTGGTGGCCGGTGCCGGCGGCCGATATCACGTTGATGGGTGCGCGGGCAGCCCGCGCGGGCGTGGTGTTGCGACAGGTCGAAGCATTGCCGAAGCTGCAGGGCGTCGTCGCGGAGGCGGCCTGGCGGCACGCGCTCGACCAGGATTACCTCACCGAGTTGGCCACCTGGACTGGGCGTTACGCCGCCGTGTCCGGCGTCCCTGCGCGAAGCACGCCGCCGTCGGATCCGTTGTCGCCGATCCCCGGGCGCGTGTTCGCCGGGCCCGCTCTGGCCCAACCCGAAGACGCCGACCCGACCGACGACAGCGCGGTGGTGCTGGCTCTCGGCACGATGGACGACAGCAGCCTGTCGCGACTGCGCGCCGGTGAGGCCACCAGTTTGGTCCTGCTGACCGCGACCGCGCTGGGGCTCTCGAGTTGCCCGATCACCGAACCGCTGGAGTTTCCCGAAACGCGAGAAGCCGTGCGAAGCGACGTTTTCGGCGACAGCGCCTATCCGCAGATGTTGCTGCGGGTGGGATGGGCGCCGGTCAACGCCGACCCGCTACCGGCGACTCCTCGGCGCCCGCTGTCCGAAGTGGTGACCGGCCTCGACGGCTCGGTCTTCGAATAGTGCACGGGTAACCGCGGCGTCATCGCACTCCGCCTATCCGCCCACTTTCCTCAGGTCGATGACGACATGCATCACCGGACCGTCGAGGTGTCTGGTGCACGACAACCCGGATTCCGACATCATCTTCAGCATCAGGTGGTTTTCGGCCAGGACGTCGGCGATCAGATGGCGCACACCGGAGTCTTCGGCGATTTGCCCGAGTTGTCGAAGCAGTGCGGTACCGACTCCGCGCCGATGTTGGTTGTGCGCGACGACGATCGCAATCTCGGCATCGTCGGCGTCCTCGCACCGGATGTAGTTGGCCACGCCCAGGAGTGCAGCCTCATCGAAGGCGCCCAGCGCGTATCGGTTTTCGGACTGTTCGACGATGGACAGGGCGCAATCCGTCAAATGCGCTGGGTGGACTGTGAAGAAGCGGAAGTAGCACTCATCGTCGCTCAGCGTTGTGTAGAGGTTGATGACCGCGTCAGCATCACGGAACGTCAAGCGGCGGAGCACGATGCGCGTCCCGTCCAGAAGTGTGGCGTCCCAGTTTCGGTGCACCGGTGGGCCGTCCCTTGCAGACACGATCTACCGATCGGGTCGACCGCGCCGCAGTGCGGATACTTCGGATACTTCGGGCATATCGGACAGTATTGCGCTCAGGTCTTTCGGCCATCACGGAGGTGACCAATGGCCCCGGAATAAACGGGGGCTGCCCAATAACGTCTCATTTGAACTGATCGAACTCGCAGCATCCGGCAGGAGAGTGTGAAATGCCCACGAGGTCGAGGTATGACGGCATTGTCGTCGGTGTCGATGGATCACCGCCCGCGAAGGCAGCCGTCGAGTGGGCAGCGCGTGAAGCCGCGATGCGCAACCTCCCGCTGACCATCGTCCATGTGATCCAGTCGCCTGCGGTGCAGATGTGGCCCGAGGTGCCCACGCCACCCGACCTGATGAGGCTACTGGAAGAGAACGGGCAGGTCATTCTGCGTGACGCCGATGAGATGGCCCAAGAAGCCGCCGGGGAGTCGACGGTCGACGTACAGACCGAGATGATCGTCGCCGGCGTGCTGTCCACTCTGATCGACGTATCCAAGGAAGCCACGATGGTCGTGGTGGGTTGCCGCGGACTCGGGGCGATCGGGCGACGTCTGCTGGGTTCGGTGAGCGCAGGCCTCATTCGCCACGGGGGCTGTCCGGTCGCGGTGATCCACGACGAGGACCCGCCGACACCGGAGCGCACAAATGCGCCCGTAGTCGTCGGTATCGATGGTTCGCCGGCCTCCGAGAGGGCCACGGCCATCGCATTCGATGCGGCGTCGCGCCGCGGCGTGCACCTTGTCGCGGTGCACGCCTGGAGCGATTTCGGGGTGGCCGAACTGCCCGGGGTCGAATGGTCCGACGTCCAAACCCAAGCCGAGGAGGCGCTCGCCGAGCGGCTGGCGGGCTGGCAGGAGCGCTATCCGGATGTCAAGGTGGAGCGCGTCGTCGTACTCGACCGGCCTGCACGTCAACTGCTCGAGCAGGCTGAGAAGGCGCAACTGACGGCGGTCGGGAGCCACGGTCGCGGTGGCTTCGCCAGAATGCTCCTCGGCTCGGTCAGTACGGCGGTCGCAGAGTCCGCCCGTACGCCGGTGATCGTCGCACGCCCGTCCTGACCAGGCTCAAGCTACTTGTGGGTATCTGACGATCGATCCAGTTTTGAAACGAAGACCGCCGCTTGGGTGCGACGTTGCATGCCGAGCTTGGCTAGCAGCCGCGACACATAGTTCTTGACCGTCTTCTCGGCTAGAAACATCCGCGCAGCGATCTGTTTGTTGGTCAATCCCTCGCCGAGCAGGTTCAGCAGCACGCGTTCCTGCTCGCTGAGATCCGCGAGTGGATCGGCCAGTTGGGCGGCCCCGCGCAATTTGGCCATCAACGCCGCCGCCGCCCGGTTGTCGAGCAGGGAACGGCCAGCGCCGACATCTTTGACGGCTTGGGCCAGTTCCATGCCCTTGATGTCCTTGACGACGTACCCGCTGGCGCCGGCCACGATCGCATCCAGCATCGCTTCGTCGGAGGTGAACGATGTCAGCATGAGGCAGCGCAAATTGGGCAGGCGCGACAAGAGATCCCGGCATAGTTCGATGCCGTTACCGTCGGGCAACCGCACATCAAGCACCGCAACATCGGGTTGTAACGCGGGTATGCGGGCCATCGCTTGTGCAACCGATCCGGCCTCGCCGACGACCTCGAGGTCGGGATCGGAGTCGAGCAGATCGATCAGGCCCCGGCGCACAACCTCATGGTCGTCCACGAGAAAGACCTTCACCATGTGACGCCCTCCGAACTAGCGCTGAACAAGGAACGTTGCTCTCACAATACGTTCCGCGATTTGCTGATAAGTGGAGAACAACAGGCATTCGGTGCGGCTGTCCGGTTATCGTGGCTGGTCGCGGATCTCGAGCACCTCGTCGATCGGCCGCCGCGGTGTCGGCGGAGGCGGGTCCTCGTGCGCCGGGGCCACGCCGACGCGGACCAGAATCTGCGGGGTGGTGGTCTGGCCGATCAGGCTCGAGACGATGTCGCGGCTCGCCCACAGTTCGGTGATGTGGGTGAGTGGGCATGTCGCCAAGCTTTGCATCGTGGCCTCGAGCAGGACGGCCGAAAGCATCTCGCCGCACTCGAGGACGCTGGTGCGGTCGTTGGCGTGCGTAGATAATACGAGGATCTTGGACTGGTCATACCCGAACTCCAACCGCCTGGCTTCGTGGGGTACGCGCGGGAAGTCACGTCCGATATCCACGCGTTCGGCTTCGGAATCGGACACCAGTGTGCTGTGTGGTACACCGTCGATGGACTCGAATGGCCCTGTCCACCAGGAGAGTTCGGAATGATACGAGGTGTCGTAGAGACGTAATGATTCGGTGAGTCGCGAGGCGTGCGCGAGCTCCGGACGTAGTTCGTCGGCGATGACATCCAGTCGTACAGCCCTGGACGTCACAGATCTGTGTAGCTGCGCCTGAACCAAATCCCAGTCCGGCGGGGCCGTGAGGGGCAGCCGGTCGGTCCGTCGGCGCAGTATCGCGTCTGCGCGGCGACGGTGCCCCTCGGTGATCAGCTCCATCGGCCGGAAGTCGATCGAAGCCAGATGTAGGGGATTGTTCGGGTTGGGAAGTCTGTCGACATTGGCCTGCCAGCCCGCCGCGGCCGAGGCCACCCGTAAGTGGTCCAGTGCGGCGCCACAGCCCAGGAGCGCCTCGCGACCCGAGTGGTCGGTCGAGTAGAGGACGCGGTCCTTGTCGAGAAACAGTTGAAGCGTGTCGGCCTCGGCAACCCATCGCCACGGCTGACTATTGAACAGCGACGGGGCGCGGCACGCCAACTGCACGACGTCCTTGATCACGTCTTGTTCCACCCGGGTGCGACCCATGCTTCCAGGTTGATACACCCCACCCCGGCAACGCCAGGGTCTATGGTCCCTAAGCGCGGAACTAAGGGCCCTGGGGCGACCAGTTCGCGCAGGCGAGCCTGGTCGTCAAGCCGTCCATCTCTTTCAGATGCCGCCCTGGACTGTCTCACCGTATCGCGGCCGGTCATCGTCGGGTACGTACCGAATGGTGCGGAGGTCCTCGTCCTCTTCGGTACGGGACCTCTGGCCCTTCCATCGCCTCCTTCGCGGGCGCAAGAGTCGACACATGGAGCACCTGAGCACTCTTGACGCGGGCTTTCTCGAAGCCGAAGATTCTGATCCGCACGTCAGCCTTGCGGTCGGCGGTCTGTCGGTCATCGAAGGGCCAATGCCCGACTACGATTCGCTTGTTGCCGGCATCGGTCAACGCGTACTCGCGGTTCCCCGGTTCCGACAACGTCTGCACACTCACCGCCTTGATCTCGAGGCCCCGGAATGGGTGGAAGACCCCGACCTCGATCTGACCCGCCACGTCCACCGCGCCGCGCTGCCACATCCGGGCGATGACACGGCGTTGTTCCGGTTTGTCGCCGACGTCATGGAACGGCGGTTAGACCGGGAGAGACCTCTGTGGGAATGTTGGATTATCGAGGGCCTGGCCGGCGACCGGTGGGCGACCTTGATCAAGATCCACCACTGCATCGCCGACGGGATCGCGACGATGCAGATGCTCTCAAGCCTCAGCGACGAGGGTGAGAGCGACACGTTCGCATCCAAGATTCGGGCGGCCAACGAGCCGCACCAGCAACCCAACCTCGTGCCCCGGCTGAGCCTCAATCCGCTTGATTGGGCCAGCGGGGCCTGGCACGCCGCGAGCACGGTCACCAGAGCAGCGGGTCTTGTATTGGAAGGGGCGGTTGAGATCACCTCGAGCCTCTTGCGTCCGGCAGCGCCGTCGCCCTTCGTCGGCCCGCTGACCACGATGCGACGGTACAGCGCGGTGCGCGTGTCACTGGCTGATGTGTCGAAGATCCGAGCGACATTTGATGTGACACTCAATGATGTCGTGCTGGCCGCTATTACGGATAGTTTCCGGCTAGGTCTTATTCGTCGTGGCGTGGAGCCCAGACGCAATTCACTGCCGACACTGGTGCCGGTGTCGGTGCGTTCGAACGAGGCGATGAGCGAGGCCGACAATCGGATTTCGGTGATGCTTCCGTACCTTCCCGTCGACAAGTCGGACCCTGTCGAGCAACTGCGAGCGGTGCACGATCGGCTGACCACCGTAAAGAGCAGTGGTCAGCGGCAGGCATCGTCGGTGTTTGTCGCCGCGACGAACGTCGTTCCTTTTCCCTTGACGGCCTGGGCTGTTCGAGCGTTGACCCGATTGCCGCAGCGCGGTGTCGTAACAGTCGCGACCAACGTGCCCGGGCCTCGTCACCAGATGCACGTCATGGGGCGAAAAGTGCTGGGGGTATATCCGATTCCGCCAATTGCTGTTCAGTTGCGAACCGTCATCGCGATCTTGAGCTATGCCGAAGAACTGGTCGTCGGCATCACCGCAGACTACGATGCCACACCGGACGTCGATGAACTGGCGCGGGGCATCGAACAGGGCATCGCGCGGTTGGCCGCGTTGAGTCAGGAAACCGAGGAGCTGGCCTAGCGCTTAGTGGCTGGTCAGCGCCTTGGGGGCGCAGATCGCTTTGACGAACTGCGCGATCTCATGCTCGGGAAGCTGCCGCGCAACGTCGGCCTCGCTGACGATACCGACCAGTCGATGACTCTCGATCACCGGGAGACGACGCACCTGATGCTCTTCCATCATCAGCAGCATCTCTTGAATGTCGGCTCCCACATCGACGTGATAGGCGCTGCCCTGCGCTAGTTCCCCGGCAGTCATGACATTCGGATCATGACCAGCGGCAACACATTTGATGACGATGTCACGATCGGTGATCATGCCGTGCAGGCGGTCGTCGTCTCCGCAGATCGGCAGCGCGCCGACACCAAGATCACGCATGTGCTGAGCCGCTGCGGCGAGGGTTTCGTGTTCGCCGATACAAGTGGCGCCGGCGTGCATGACGTCGCGAGCCGTAGTCATGGTGGTCCTCCTTGCTCGTCGGGGGCGAGACCGGTTGGTACCGCCTGAGACGACTTTATGGCCGAAGGGTCGCCTTGATTAGGGTCTTAAGACCTGTCACGCCGGACAATTGGCCTGGGTGGGCCCGAGGGGTCGACCTTCACCGCCGTAATTTTGTACTCCGGGGTGTGGGTCGTGCGATCGCGCCCTGGCCCGGTGATTGTATTCACGGGTACGGCTGGGTCGTGGAAGCTGGCGAACACCGTTCCCGTTTGCATGCGGTCGCTGATGCGGCACGGCAGCACGAGCGTGCCGTACCTGCTCTGTACAGAGACTCCCGCGCCATCGCTGACGCCCAGTCGCTGCGCATCCTCCGGTGAAATTTCGAGCGCGGCACCTAGGGTCAACGCGGCGGTGGCCGCCCGCCCGGTCATCGTGCCTGCGTTGAACGCGTACAGCTCACGGCCGGTGATCAGCACCAGCGGGTAGCCGTCGCTCGGTTGTTCGGCACTCGGCCGGTGATCGATGCGTCGCAACATGGCACGCGCCCCGATCCCCGGGAACGTGTCGCGGTGCAGCAGCGACGTCCCCGGGTGGTCCTCGTCGAGGCAGGGCCACTGCAGGCCGCCGGGCCTGTCGAGCCGGTGATAGGTGATCCCCGCACCGGCGGGCCAGAGGCGCCGGATCTCATCCCAAATGTCGTGTGCACCCCGGTAGGAGAAGTGGCCGCCCCATCCGAAGGCGGCGGCGGCCTCGCACAGGATGTCGGCGTCGGTCTTGACGACGCCCGGCGGGGGAACCGCGCGGCGGATCCGCTGAATCCGGCGCTCGGAGTTCATGAACGTGCCGTCTTTCTCGAACGACGATGCGGCCGGGAGGAAGACCGTTGCGAAGCGCCGCGCCGTCTCGGTGAGAAAGAGATCCTGAACCACGAGCACCTCGAGCGCGGCGAGTGCCCGTTCGACCGATGCGGTCTGCGGCTGCGTGAGCAGGATGTCCCAGCCGACAACCCATAACGCGTCGAGCCGGCCGTCCTCGGCGGCGTCGAGCATCTCCATCGCATCGAGTCCGCGCACCTCGGGCACGGGTGCGCCCCATACCGCGGCGGCGCGCTCACGGCCATCGGCCAGGGCGATCATGCCGGTCAGATGGTGTGGCTCACATCCCATGTGGGCCGAGCCCTGCACATTGTTCTGTCCGCGAAGCGGATTGCACCCGGAGCCGGGCTTGCCGATGTTTCCGCTGAGCAGGGCCAGGTTGGCGAGACACATCACGGCGTCGGTGCCCTGGACATGCTCGGTGACCCCGAGACCGTGGAAGAGCATGGATGGGCCTGGTCCGGCATAGAGCCGGGCGGCGCGTCGCACATCGGCGGGATCCAACCCGGTGGTCGACGAAACCCGTTCGGGTACATAGGCGGTAGCGAAATCGCGGAACGCGGGGAAGTCGTCCACCCGCCGGGCCACGAACGCCTCGTCGACAAGGCCTTCGTCGATGATCGCGGCCGCGATCGAATTGAGCACCGCCACATTCGTTCCCGGGCGGGGCCGCAGGTGCACGTCGGCGTAGTCGGCGAGTTCGATCCGGCGCGGGTCGATGACGACGAGGTTGGTGCCGCGCAGCGCGGCCTGCTTGATGCGGGCGCCGACGATCGGGTGGGCCTCCGTGGTGTTGGACCCGCACACCACGATGGTATTTGCGATTTCGATGTCGTCGAATGAGTTGGTGGCCGCGCCGGTACCGAATACTGCCTTGAGGCCCGCAGCCGACGGTGCATGGCAGACCCGGGCGCAGCAATCCACATTATTGGTGCCGAGCACGACGCGCGCGAACTTCTGGGTGAGGTAGTTCTCCTCGTTGGTGGCGCGCGCCGAGCCCAGGACGCCGACCGCCGTCGGCCCGGCACGCTCGATGACGCGACGAAAGCCGCGTACCGCGACCTCGATGGCTTCGTCCCAGCCAACCGGCACCCATTCCCCCGACGAGCTGCGCAGCATCGGGGTGGTGATCCGGTCGGCTGAGGCGGAAAAGCCGAAGCCGTACCTGCCCTTCACGCACAGGTGGCCGCGGTTGACCGGGGCATCATGGGCGGGAACGGCTTCCACGATCCGCCCGTTGCGGCTGCCGACCATCATTTCGCATCCGACGCCGCAGTACGGGCATGTGGTTCGAGTCCATTCGGTGGCCGACTCGGCTTGAACAGCGTGCACGTCGGTCAGGGCATTGGTCGGGCACGTGTCGACGCACGCGCCGCACGATACGCAGGTGCTGTCGGCCAGCGTGCCGCCCGAGTCCGGGATGACGTGGGAGTCGGTGCCGCGACCGGTTATGCGCCAGGTGAATTGGCCCTGCACCTCGTCGCAGATCCGCACGCAACGCCAGCACGAGATGCAGTGGTTGAGGTCGACGCGGATGTTGGGGTGCGACGAGTCCACCCGGCGCGGGTCCGGTGTTCCCGTCGCCGACACCCCGTGGTCTGCGAGCATGCGATGCAACGGAAGTTCTGGATCGACGGCAACAGAATTGCCGGGGTAGCACCGAGTAAGCATGGACAGCAGGGTTTTTCGCAACTCGCGCAGCTCACCTGTCGTCGTTTGGACCACCATGCCCTCGGTCACCGGCGTGGTGCAGGCGGGCGTGGGGCGATCGGCGTCGTCGATCGTCACCACACACAACCGGCAGGCTCCGGCCGGGGCGAGGCGCGGGTCGTGGCACAACGCCGGGATGTCGATCCCGGCGCTTGCCGCCGCCTCGAGCACCGAAACGCCGGGCGCACAGGAGACGGTGGCGCCGTCAATGATCAAGCGCGGCACGAGTCGAGGTCCTCCCCGTAATGGGTCATCACGCTGCGGGCGAACGCCGCCAACCCGCTGCCATGACCGCACAGGCTCGTCGCCGCCAGTGCCCGCACCGTGGACCGCCACTCGGCGTCACCAGCCTCGTCCAAGACCCCCGAGAACAGCTGCTCGATCCGGGCGGCGCCGACGCGGCACGGTGTGCAGGCGCCGCAGGATTCGTAGGCGCCGAACCGAAAGACGTGATGCACGAGTTCACCGACCGGTGTGGTGTCGTCGAACCCGATGATTCCCCCGTGGCCGACCTCGGCTCCGATGCCGCGCAAGTCGTCGAAGGTGAACGCAACGTCGAGCAGCGTGGGCGGGACGATTCCGGCCAGCGGGCCGCCGACGATCACACCCCTCAGGTCATCGTCGACGAGCCCGCCGCCGAGCCCTTCGACTATCTCTCGCAGCGGGATACCGAACTCGACTTCATAGAGCCCCGGCCGGCGGAACAGCGAGTTCAACGACACCACCTTCGTGCCTGTGCTGGTGCCTGACCCGAGTCGGGCATATGCGGTGCCGCCGTGACGAAGAATCCATGGCACAGCGGCGAGCGTCTCGACGTTGTTCACCACGGTCGGCACACCATGCAGACCGGACTGCGCGGGATAAGGTGGGCGCGCGCGCACCATCGGACGCCGTCCCTCGAGGGCATTGAGCAGCGCAGTCTCCTCGCCGCAGACGTAGCTGCCCTTGCCCTCCACCACGCTGACCGTCAACGGGGGTCCGTGCCCGAGAAGTGCGTCGCCGAGAATTCCGGCGGCTTCGGCCTCGGCCACGGCGGCGCGAACCGTGGCCAGCGCCCGCGGATACTCGCGGCGCACGTAGATACATGCCCGCTGCGCACCGATGGCGACCGCCGCGATCGCCATCCCTTCGAGCACGGCGTGCGGGTCGCCTTCCAAGAGATACCGGTCGATGTACGCACCAGGATCGCCTTCGTCCGCGTTGACGACGAGAACGCGTGCGCCTTCGGGTTGCGCTCGGGCAGCGCGCCATTTGCGGGCGGTCGGAAAGCCTGCCCCACCACGGCCGCGGAGCCCGGAACTGCCGATTTCGGCCAGCGTTGCCTCGGGTCCCGAGGACAAAGCGCGGGCAAGGCCCACGTACCCCGCGTCGGCGCGGTAGTCACGCAGCTGCGGAGAAGAACCCCGGCTGATTCTGGCGAGTATCACTGCGGTGTCACAAGCGATTTCGACCGCGGGACCAGGCAGATCGCCTGCGGCAGCAGGACCCGCGAAGCAGCGCCCCAGGCAATAGACGCGAGGATCGGACGCATCGGCCTCGGCCCAGCGCGCCGGGTTCCGTTGTCGGGCCACAAAGCACGCCGTGCCCTGACAACACTGTGTGCCGATCGTGACATCGGCAAGGTGGTAGAAGGACGCGTCCTGTGCTGGTCGCCGTTCGTCATGCCGTTGGCGTGGCATGCAGCCAGTCTTGACCGCGACCGACCCGCGCCACAGGGCCGAAAGTCCCGGAGGGCTCAGGGAGAATGACTCTGGCGGCCCCGTCCGCTTCGGGCAGCATTGAGGCCGCAGTGAAGGAGCGGATAGCCGTGTCCACCAAGGCGAAAACGAGAACCTGGCCGACAGAAGTCCGACGCCGGGACGGAACCGTGGTGCCGTTCGACGTCACGCGGATCGAAGCCGCGGTGGCTGGGGCGGCCCGTGAGGTGGCGAACGACGACCCGGACATGGCGATAACGGTGGCCAGGGCGGTTGCCGACGCGCTGGGGCCTGGCGTGGCGCCGGTCGAAGAGATACAGGACTACGTCGAGGCGCGGCTGGGCGAAGCCGGTCTCGACGACGTCGCCCGCGCATACATCGTCTACCGACGGCGCCGCGCCGAGCTGCGCACCGCCAAGGAGATGCTCGGGGTGGCCGACGAGCTGAAGCTGAGCCTGGCGGCGGTGACGGTACTGCGCGAGCGGTATCTGCTGCGCGACGACAGGGGGCGCCCGACCGAGTCGACCGGCGAGATGATGGACCGGGCCGCGCACTGCGTCGCCGCGGCAGAGGATGGGTACCGGCCAGGTTCGTCGACGCGCTGGGCCGAGCGGTATGCGAAGCTGCTACGCAACCTTGAATTCCTGCCGAACTCGCCCACGTTGATGAACGCCGGGACCGATATCGGCCTGCTGTCTGCCTGCGTTGTCCTGCCCGTCGACGATTCACTGCGTTCGATCTTCGCGACCCTCGGCCAGGCCGCGGAGGTTCAGCGGTCCGGCGGTGGCACCGGCTTCTCGTTCAGCCGGTTGCGTCCCTCGGGCGACCCGGTGACCATCACGGCAGGCACCGCGAGCGGTCCGATGCCATTTCTGGAGCTGTACGACACTGCCGCCGAGGTGGTTTCCATGGGCGGTCGTCGACGCGGCGCCTGCATGGCCGTGCTCGACGCGTCGCATCCCGACATCGTCGACTTCATCACGACCAAAGCCCGCTCACAGAACGCGCTGACACATTTCAATCTGTCGGTCGGCGTCAGCGATCGGTTCATGCGTGCGGTGGAACGAGGCGATAATCATCGGCTGGTCAACCCGCGGACCGGCAGGACCGTTGCCCAGGTGCCCGCCGCAACGCTGTTCGACAGGATCTGTGCGGCAGCGCACGAATGCGGAGACCCGGGTCTGGTATTCCTCGACGCCATCAACAGGGCCAACCCGATACCGCGGCGTGGCCGGATCGAGGCGACCAACCCGTGCGGCGAGGTTCCGCTGCTGCCGTATGAGTCCTGCAATCTCGGCTCGATCAACTTAGCCCGAATGGTTGTCGACGGGCGCATCGATTGGGACCGGCTCAACGAGGTCGTCGCGCTCGCCGTGCGATTCCTCGACGACGTCATCGACGTGAGCCGGTACCCGTATCCCGAGTTGGAAGAAGCCGCCCGGGCCACCCGCAAGATCGGCTTGGGCGTGATGGGGTTGGCGGAATTACTTGCCACCCTGTCCATTCCGTATGACAGCGAGGAGGGGGTGGGGCTGGCCGAACAGCTCATGAGGCGGATACAGCGAGAGGCGCACATCGCCTCGAAGCGGTTGGCCGAAGAGCGGGGCTCGTTTCCGGCGTTCGCCGACAGCCGGTTCGCGCGCTCGGACCCGCGTCGCAACGCGCAGGTCACCTCCGTGGCACCGACGGGAACCATCTCGCTGATCGCCGGTACCACCGCCGGAATCGAGCCGATGTTCGCGATCGCTTTCACGCGTTCGGTTCTCGGCAGGCAGCTGCTGGAGGTCAACCCGTGTTTTGACCGGCTGGCCCGCGGTCAGGGTTTCTACAGTGACGAGTTGATCAGCGAGATCGCGCAGCGCGGGGGAGTGCGTGGGTGCCCACAGTTGTCGGCTTCGGTGCGGGGCGCGTTTCCCACCGCGGCCGAGATCGCGCCCGACTGGCACCTGCGGATGCAGTCCGCGGTGCAGCGCCACGTCGATGCGGCCGTTTCCAAGACGGTCAACCTGCCGGCAACCGCGACGGTCGACGACGTTCGCGACATCTACCTGGCCGCCTGGAAGGCAAAGGTCAAGGGGATCACGGTCTACCGGTACGGCAGCCGCGAAGGACAGGTGTTGTCGTATGCCGCACCCGACGCGCTCGCCCAGGCCGACACGGTGTACAGCGGGGGCTGCATCGCCCGGTCCTGCGACTGCTGACCGAATCGCTACTGGTCCGGTTCGCATTCCGGCACCGCCCCGGTGAGCAGCCCCGATTGCACCAGCGCACAGTCGATGAACTGCTGGACGGGCCGCGACTGGAAGAACCCGGTGTGGCCGCCGGGATACCACAGGATCTCTGGCCTGCCCCAGTGCTCCCACAGCTTGACGATCTGCTCGCGCGGATGCACGAGACGGTCGGCGATGCCCGCGTAGATCAACCGGCCGCGCATCGGCACCTTGGGCGCCAAGGACAGTGGCGAGGTCATCCGCCCGATGGGCGCGGCCATGGTCACCGTCTGACGGCGTGGATCGTCGTCGCTCAAGCCGGCGTGGCTGCCAAGCAGGTCGATCAGATCGACCACCGGCACCCCGAGGATCGCGCAGGTGAGCCCGGTATCGAGGCTCGCGACCAGGGACGAGACGTAACCGCCGAGGGACAGACCGTACAACCCGATCGGTGCATCGGGTTGCTGTGAGCGGATCCAGGCCAGCAACCGCCGGATGTCCCACACACCCTGGGCGGTCGCATGCACGTTGTCCATCACGTCCGCGCCCGGAAACACCGCACCTTTGGGCAGGCCTCGACCCCGCGGGCCGTGCATCGGCAGGACCGGCAGGACCACGTTGAGGCCGAGATCACGGTGCAGGTGCCACGCCCGGAACAACGCCAGGTCGAGCCCCGCGCGGCCCATCTCCGTTCCGTGCACGCACACCAGCCAGGGCCGATCTTCCCTGTGACGCAGCAGCAATGCGTACCCACGGTGATTGGCGGTATAGCCGAGCCAGCGTTGTCTACCGGGTTCGTCCGCGCGTGGTGTGTAGCCGCTGTCGAACACCATGCGCTCATACGACCGGCCGAACGCCTCCACCGGGTGGACGGCGACTTCAGCGAGTGCCCGGGGTTTGGCGAAGTAGCGTGCCGGTTGCTCCAACCAGCCGTGCTGCTCGTAGCAGGCCAGCGCCGCAACGACTTCGGTGTTGATGCGCTCGAATTCGGCCATATCGCTGATCGGCCGACGCATGCGCAATCCCATGAGCACGATCTCATCGCGCAGCGCATGCGCGGCAAGCGCCGGCGTCGGCCGAGCGATCGGAAGCTCGCGCGGCTTGCGATTCAGATAGTCGCGCCACGCGTGCGCGTAGTAGCTACCGGTTCTCGCGAACGGTCCCAACACAGAGTCCAACGCGCCCGTGCCGAACGACGGAACGCGAGGACTCGCTCGCCGCTCGTCCGCATCGTCGCGGTCAGGTGCCGCCATGTGTGCCGACATTACGATCCAGCCACGTACTGCCGTAGTGGCTTCGTTCACACGATCAGGTGACGATCGGCCGTAGCGGGGTGGGACCTAAGCCCGTCGCGCTGCCCGACAGTTGACTCCTACCATCCCAGATGGTCATCGATCGGCGGGAGGACCTCACGTGTCACCTCACGGAGTCGTCGTGGGCACCGACGGGTCCGCGTCCGCACATGTGGCGGTGCGGTGGGCGGCGCGGGAGGCCGCGATGCACCGCGTCCCGCTCACGGTCGTGCACGCCCTCGCCCCGTTTCGGGTAGCGGCGTCGACGGCGCTGTGGCCGTTCGGTCGGGTGCCGGCGGAAGTGCTCGAGAGCCAGGAGGACGACGCTCGCAACACCATCGCCCACGCGGTCCAGGTCGCTGAAGAAAGCTTGGCCGGCGCGGATCGCCCAGATATCTGCAGTGAGTTGTACTTCGGGCAGTCGGTGGCGGCTCTGGTCGAGACCTCCACGACGGCCAAGCTGGTGGTGGTCGGACGGCAAGGGCAAAGTGCGCGGTCTCGCCGCATGCTCGGGTCGGTGACCACTGCGGTCGTGCACCACGCCCACTGTCCGGTCGCGGTGATCCACGACGACGCAACACCGGGGCGGAAACCGGTGCTGGTGGGCATCGACGGTTCGCAAGCATCGGCGTTGGCGACGGCAGTCGCTTTCGACGAAGCCTCGCGCCGAGGGGCGGATCTGGTTGCGCTGCATGTCTGGAGCGACGCCGATGTTCCCGACACGTACCGCATGCAGTGGTCATCGCTGCAAGCGACGGCCGAGAAGACGCTCGCCGAAAGCCTGGCCGGCTGGGCAGAGCGCTACCCCGACGTCGTCGTCCACCGCGTGGTGGAGCTGGACCAACCGGCTCGCCAGCTGCTCGACCGATCAGACGAGGCTCAGCTTGTCGTGGTCGGAAGCCGCGGCCGCGGCGGATTCGTGGGGATGTTGCTCGGTTCGGCGAGCAACACGGTGGTCCAGGCCGCCCGGGTCCCAGTGATCGTCGCGCGGCAGCAATCAACCCGCCGTCAATAGAACCTTCAGCGCACCCGAACGGGTCGCATCGCCGAAAACTTCATAGGCCGTTTCGAATTCGGCCATCGCAAACCGGTGGGTGATCATCTCCGCGGTAACGAGCTGACGGCTTGCGACCAGCTCGATCAACGTACGGGTGGAGTAGGTGTCGACCAAGCCCGTCGTGATGGTCAGGTTCTTGATCCAGATCTGTTCGAGGTGCAGTGTCGCAGGGGCGCCGTGCACACCGAGGTTCGCCACGTGTCCGCCGGGACGAACCAACCTGACCGACTCTTCGAACGTCTCGGGAAGACCGACCGCCTCCATTGCCACATCGGCGCCCAAGCCGGCGGTCAGGCCGTCGATGACCTCACGGGCGCCGTGATTCGTGGAGTTGACAACGACGTCTGCCCCGAGTTTGCGGGCGGCGTCCAGGCGGGCGTCGGTGACGTCTACCGCCACGATGTGCTTCGGGCTGTACAGCTTCGCGGTGAGAACGGCGGCCAGGCCGATCGGCCCTGCGCCGACGATCGCCACCACATCACCCGGGCGGACGGTCCCCGCGAGGACACCGACTTCATAGGATGTCGGCAGGATGTCAGCCAGCAAGATCATCTGCTCATCGCCGACGCCGGCAGGCACCTTGTGCGTGGAGTTATCGGCGAAGGGCACCCTGACGTACTCGGCTTGTGTCCCGTCGATGAGATGTCCCAGAATCCATCCGCCACCGCCCAGGCACTGGCCATAATGACCTTCCCTGCAGTACCGGCACGCCCCGCATGCGCTGATGCACGAGATCAACACCCGGTCTCCCGGCGACAGCGTCTGCACTGCCGATCCCACCTCCGTCACCGTGCCGACGGCTTCGTGACCCAGCACCCGCCCCGGTTCGACCTCGGGCACATCGCCTTTGAGGATGTGTAGATCGGTTCCGCAGATCGTCACCGCCTCGACGCGCACGATCGCATCGGTGGGGCGTTGGATGCCGGGATCCGGCACCGACCGCCAGGAGACGCGTCCCGGACCGTCGTAGACCATTGCTTTCATATGTGCTTCCCTCGAAGGTCTCTACGGGTGGGTCCCGTGTGTCTCGATGTGACCGGCGAACGGATCAGGCCCTGGCGCCGCGCCGGCCCGAGGTTCGACAGAACCTGTTCCAGCAGCGCGTCGCACGCTCCTCCGTCGTGGGCGATGGCGGTCAGTCCGCGATGCACGAGGAAGGCGTTCAGGCGCCGGTCGATGGGCCAACTGCGGTAGGCCGCTCCGGTGAACTCGGAACGCAGGAAGGCCCATGCGATCGTGTCCAGTTCCCCGCGTTTCGGTTCGATGCTGGTCTTCACCCTCGCGTCCCTTCGACCGGTCCATCGTCACTCCGGTGGGTCGAGCCCGTATAGAGAAGAAAGTCACTCGCTGTCCGGGCCGGACCGCCCGTGTCTGGATCAGTGACTTTCGGCCCTGCCGACGTCTTCCGTTGCGGCGAACAATAGGTCTAAGATACGTGTAACTGGAGGTTACGGTTATGGCGACGCTCACCGGTTTTGATGCGAAGTTGCTGCAGGTGGAGGAGGCCGACCCGAATGCGAATTTCGCGGTCGCTGCGCTGGCCGTGATGGCGGGGCCCCTTCCCGATCGCGACGCGTTGCACGAGGCGCTGGCCCAGCGTCTCGCCACCGATCGTCGGTTCAGACAGGTCGTGCGCCGATACCCGTTCGACCTCGCCAGGCCGCGAGCGGTCGTCGTCGACGAGGACTTCGCCGAGCATGTGCACCACATCGGGGTCCCACGTCCCGGAGACGATCAGGCGTTGTTCGCGCTGGTCTCCGACGTGATGAGCTGGCGCCTCCATCACGGCGATCCGTTGTGGGAGTGCTGGGTCCTCGAGGGCCTTTCGGAGAACCGCTGGGCGATTCTGCTCAAGACCCACTCGAGCATCGCCGACGAAGCTGAGGTGATGCGGATGCTCACCCGGTTGACCGACGACGAGGAGGCGGATCCGCAGATCCAGCGCGACGACAACCACGTCATGCGCACGCTGAACCCGCTGAGATGGGCGGGGGGAGCGTGGCGGACATCCGCGGCTTTGACGGCTGCGGCGGCACGCGTCATCGCCGACACCGTCGGGGGGACCAGGGGTGGTGAACGTCCTGCGGAGTGCCCGCTGACCGGACACGTCACGAGCCTGCGACGTTATGCCTCAGTGGAATTAAGCCTCGCGGATGTCGCAAAGGTGTGTGACGCCTTCGACGTCACGGCCAAGGACATCGCCCTTGCCGCGATGAGCGGAAGCTACCGCAACCTGCTGATGCGCCATGGTCGGCCAACCCACTGCGGTTCGCTTCGCGCCCTGGTGCCGACATCGACGCACGCCCGTGCCGCTGTCGCACTGCCGGTCGATGAGTCCGACCCCGTTCGGCAACTGCGCAAGGCACAAACCCGGTTGACTCGTACCGACGGGCCCAGTGGTGCGGGAGTCATTCATCCATTCTCGTCGCCGGCGGGACAGGACCGCCACGCGCTAGCGTGGCTGCCGCAGCGAGGAGCTGTGGCGTTGACGCCGATCGACTCAGGTCCCGCTGAGCGGCTTCGGTTCATCGGACAGGACATCGTGCGATTGTTGCCGATTCCGGCGATCGGACCGGGTACGCGAACAGGGCTGGCGATGGTGAGCTACGCCGGCAAACTGGTCGTCGGCGTCACCTCCGACGATGAAGCGCGTCCTGAGGTCGGCGAACTGGCGCGCGGCATCGAGCAGACGCTGGCTCGGCTCAGCACCATCAGTGCCTCGGCGCGGCGGTCCAACAAGAAGACGATTCTGTACCTGCTGCCGGGAGAACCCACAGCCATCCCGGCGCGGGGACGGCGGGACAAGCGCGCCACGAATTCCTAACGCGGACAACCGGATCAGCGCAAAATGGAATCGTTGCGAAACGGGGTGCGTACCTTCAACAAGCATGTCCTCAACCCGATGATGCTGCGTGTGGCCGGGCGCAAACACTGGTACGCCGCGGTGATATGGCACACGGGGCGACGGTCCGGAAAGCGCTACGCCACACCTGTGGTGGCCGCCCGGGTCCCGGAAGGGTTCATAGTTCCGCTGCCATACGGAACGAATGTCGATTGGCTCCGCAACGTGTTGGCCGCCGGGCGTGCGGTGATCACCGAGAGCGGGGAGACCTACGACGTCGTCGAACCCACGGTCACCGATGCGGCATCAGCCATATCCCCGCTCTCGGCGCGTCGGCGAGAAACCTGGCGGCGGTTCGGCATCGAGCGTTTCCTCAAGGTCAAGATCGTGTCGTGATCCAGCTCGCCCGAGGCCGCGCCGCCGCTGATACCGACATCGTCGGCCATCAGCCGGATCCGGTTCTTCCGCTGCGAGGATCCGATCGGTGTCTCGCAGCGATCCAGAAGTGCCCCGCCACGGCCGCTCGGGCGGCGAGTAGCCCTCGTCGAGGAGATCCTCGGTGCCGCGCTCGAGCAGGGTGTCCTCCGCCGACAGTTGATCTTCGTCGTCGCCACCGTGGGGTTCTGCTGCCGGGCCTGTGTCATGTGAGCGTGGGATGCGCGACGAATGCCCCTTGGCGCCAGGACTTTGGACCCTATGACAGGTCTCGGGTCAGGTGGTCGGATATCCACTATGGCGCCAGAGGGTTCCAACGGGAGGTAACGCGATGAGCACTCGACGGCAGTCCGAGGCCAGAACACGCATGTTTTCCCGCGTGCTCGGACCTTACCTGGCGATTCTCGCCGTGCTGACCTTGGTGAGGGCATCGGAGATGCCGGCACTTCTGTCTGAGTTCAGTACAAACACGGTGTGGCCGTGGGTAACTGGCGCATTTGTTCTGTTGGCCGGTCTCATTGTGGTCGCCCTGCACCCGTACTGGCGGGGTGTCCCGGCGGCCATCGTGTCGGCGCTCGGTTGGCTGACGGCCCTCAAGGGCGCACTTCTGCTGGCGATTCCCCAGACCTACCTCTCTGCCGCCGACTCCATGGTGGATGCCGGCAGCCGGTGGATGGCGATCGAGGTGGTGGTGGCGGCCGTCGGGCTGTACCTGACCTACGTGGGGTGGGCCCCGGAGCGCCACCGGCCGACCGCCCGCTCGGAAGGGGCCTCGCCCAACCTGCCTAGGGCTGCTTGACAGTGACCGAGGTCCTCAGCAACAGCGACGCCTTCATGTGGCGGAACGAGCGCGATCCCCGGCTGCGGTCGACGATCGTCACGCTGATCCTGCTCGACCGGTGCCCGGACTGGCACCAGCTGGTCGAACGGTTCGATCGGCTGAGCCGGACGGTGTCCAGGTTTCGGCAGCGGGTGCTACCGTCGACGCCTTTCGTCCCGCCGCGATGGGATTACGTCTCCGACTTCGATCTCGGCTTCCACCTGCGCCGCGTCACCGCCCCTGAGCCTGGGAACATCGACGCGCTTCTGGAACTGGCCCGGGTGGCGGCGATGGCCGACTTCGACCGGGCCCGTCCGCTGTGGGAGGCCACGTTGGTCGACGGCCTGTCCGATGGCGGCGCCGCGGTGCTGGTCAAGTTCAACCATGCGCTCACCGACGGCGTCGGCGCGGTCGAGCTGGCCAGGATCCTGTATGACCCCACCGACCGTCCTGCACGTGAACCGAAGATGCCGGAGCCGACCGGGCAGAGTCGATTAGGCGCACTCCGTGCCGTCGTCGAGTACCAGAGCGGTCTCATCGGCACGGCGATCTCGACCCCGATCAAGGCGACGCCGGCCGTGGTGCGCGCCATTCGCCGACCCGTCGACGCCGTTGCGGGTGGCTGGTCGACGGCAGCGTCTATCCTGCGCACCGCCCGACCCATCGCCAAACCCGGGTCGCCGATCATGGTCGACCGCAGCCTCGTCCGTCAGGTTTACGTCCACGAAGTGCCGAAATCGGCGCTGCGCCAGGCCGGTCACCTCGCCGGCGGTTCGTTGAACGACGCGTTCGTCGCCGCGGTCGCCGGCGGACTTCGCGCCTATCACGTGAAACACAACGCACCCGTGGACGAGCTGATCCTGTCGATGCCGATCAACCTCCGCACCGAAGCGGACCCCATGGGCGGAAACCGGGCGACACTGATCCGGTTCGACATCCCGGTGGGCATCGCCGATCCCGTCGAACGCATCCGCGTCGTGCGTGACCGTACCGACAACGCGCGCAACGAGGAATCGCTTGCCCATACCGAGTTGATCGCCGGCGCACTCAACTTGATGCCGCGTTCATACGTCGGTTCGGTGCTTCGCAACGTCGACCTCATCGCCAGCAACGTTCCCGGCTTTCCCGTGCCCGTGGCTTTCGCAGGCGCGCCGGTGCGGGCGCAGTACGCATTCTCCCCGACACTTGGTGCGGCGCTGAACGTCACGCTGCTCTCGCACGTCGACACCTGCGCGCTCGGAGTCAACATCGACGGTGCCGCCGCGCCCGATCACCACGTGCTCTTCGACTGCCTCACCGCGGGATTCGCCGAGGTGCTCGCTCTCGCGCGTTGATTGGGCTCCTCAATTGGGTGCGTGTTGGTCGCGTGCCGCCTCCAAGATGATCCGCCGCTCGGCCGCGGCGATCACCTTCCGTGCCGCATCCGCCGCGTCGGGGTTGACCGACACCGAGGTGATACCCATCCGCACGAGATGTTCGGCGAAGGCCGGATTCGTCGACGGCGCCTGACCGCACAGCGACGACGTGATGCCGAACCTGCGTGCGGTGCTGATGATCTGGCCGATCGCATCGAGAACGGCCGGGTCGGATTCGTCGAACAACTCGGCGCAGATGTCGGAGTCACGGTCCACACCGAGCACCAGCTGGGTCAGATCGTTGCTGCCGATCGACACCCCGTCGACACCCATGCCGATGTATTCCGGAAGCCAATGCAGCACCGACGGCACCTCGGCCATCACCCAGCGATGCAAACCGCGCTGACGGCCCAGCGGGCTGGCGTCGATGAGCGACAGACACTCATCGAGCTCCCATCGGGTGCGCACGAACGGGATCATCACGTGCACGTTGGGGGACTGCTCCCGAACCCGGGCCAGGGCCTCCAGTTCCAGCGCGAACAGATCGGGTTCCTTGATGTAGCGGTAGCAGCCTCGGTACCCGATCATCGGGTTGTGCTCGACGGGCTCGTATGACTCGCCACCGCTGAGGCCGCGGAACTCGTTGCTGCGGAAATCGGTTGTGCGGTAGATGACCGGGCGGGGGGCGAACGCCGCTCCGATGCGGCCGACCGACGCGACCATCGCATCGACCATGCTGGCCTGCTCCCCGTGCGCGATGAGGTCGCGCGGGTGCCGACCCGACAGCGCCTCGGTCAGCATGAATTCCGCCCGTAACAGGCCGACGCCGTCGACGTGTTGTGCCGCAACCGATTCGGCGGAGTCGGGCATGGCAAGGTTCACGTAGATCTTCGTGGCGGTCACCTCGGTCCCCGGTGCGGACGCGGCCGGCCGGTCCGCGACGGTGGGCGCGGCGGGTTGGATGCGTCCTGACAGGACGCGGCCTTGGTCTCCATCGACGGTGACGATGGTGCCTTCGTGCAAATCACGTGTGGCGGTCCGGGTTCCGACCACACACGGGACTCTCAGCTCGCGCGCGACAATCGCGGCGTGACAGGTCATCCCCCCGGTGTCGGTGACCAGCGCGGCGGCCCGGCGGATGGTGGGTAGCCAGTCCGGATTTGTCATCTGGGCGACGAGGATCTCCCCGTCCTCCAGCCGGTGACCCTCGTCGGGGGTCTCGAGCACGCGGACGGCGCCCGACGCCATTCCGGGCGCTGCGGGCAGGCCACGAGCGAGCACGGCAGGCTGCTCGGACGTCGCCGCCGGTTGGTCCAGCGTCGTGATCGGCCGCGCCTGCACCAGGTACGCCTGATCGCCTTCGATCGCCCACTCGGTGTCCTGCGGGCAGCCGTTGTGCCGCTCGATCGCGACCGCCAGCTCGGTGATGCGCTGCAGCTCGGCGTCGTCGAGCACCCGGGCCGCCGCTTCTGCTTCGGTCAGCTGCACTTCGGTGTCTCGACCGTGCTGCCCGCGGACGATCTTGAAAGCCTTGTGACCCAGCCGCACATCGAGGACGCGCAGCGTCTCCTTGGCGACCACATAGGTGTCGGGCTCCACCGACCCGGACACCACGACCTCGCCGAGCCCGAAGGCTCCTTCGATGACGACCCGATCCCGTGCGCCGGTACTGGGGTCGGCGGTGAAGGCGACGCCGGCCTTGTCGGAGTTGATCATCTTCTGGACCACCACCGCCATCGCCGGGTCGGCGGTGATACCGCGGCTGGCCCGGTACGTGATGACCCGTGGGGAGAACAAGGACATCCAGCACTTCTGCACGGCGTCGATTAGCCCGCTTTCACCCCAAACGTTGGTGATGGTCCGGTTCATGCCGGCGAACGAGGCGTCGCGACTGTCCTCCCCGGTCGCCGAGGACCGCACCGCCACCAGGGTGTCGGCGCCCAGCTCGCGGTACGCGGCGAGAATCGAGTCGCGAACGTCCTCGGCCACACCGGCCTTCTGGACCAGCGCTTGCAGACGCTCGCACAGCTCCGACAAACGGACGGTGTCGGTATGGGTGTCCAACGCCTCCAGGTGCAGGGCGCTGAGCTCGGCATCGACGCCGCCCGCCCGCATCGCATCGAGATAGCTGGCCCGCATGATCACGAACCCCGGCGGAACGGGCAGGTTGGCCGCGACCAGTTCGCCCATATTGGCCCCTTTGCCGCCCGCATCCTCGGCGTCGGCAATCCTGAGTGCGGAGATATTACGGACGTAGGTTCTGTTCGGCATGACCTCTATCGTGTTCGCAGGTGCTACCTCGGTAAAGCGTCTGAGGGCCATTGGCCGAAGGACGTTGGTCACCTGGGCGGTGGCCCAAGGGCCCTTGCCGGTCACGCGGACCGTTCCGCAACCTCTTCACAGGCACACCGAAGGGACGGCACCTGGATGAACACGCCGGTGACCATCGACCCGCGTCGCCACGATGCGGTCATCTTTGATCTCGACAGCGTGGTCACCGACGCCGCCTCCACGCACACCGCGGCATGGAAGACCGTGCTGGACGACTTTCTGGCCCGGCGACCGGCAAGCGATTACGAGGACCACTCGCCGTTCACCGACGACGAGTACCGCCGCCTCCTCGACGGTAAGCCACGCCTCGATGGCGTCACCGATTTCCTGGCGTCGCGCGGCATCTCACTGCCCGAAGGCAGCCGCTCCGCCGCGGACGACGGCACGGTGTGGGGACTCGTGCACCGCAAAGAGCAGACCCTGCCCGAGCAGCTCGACGTCGGTGTGCGCGCGTTCGATTCGACGGTCCGGCTCGTTCGACGACTGTCCGCCGCCGGTGTGAAGACCGTGATCTGTTCGTCCAGCCGCAACTGCGAACACGTTCTCGAGTCGGCCGGACTGAGCGACCTTTTCACCGTTCGCGTCGATGGCGTGCTCGCCGACGAACTCGGACTTGCTGGCAAGCCCGACCCCGCCATGCTCCTGGAAGCAACGCGGCGGGGCGGCGCCGAGGCAGAGCGCACCGTCGTGATCGATCACACCGAGGCCGGTGTGCGGGCGGCCCGCGCGGGCGGGTTCGCGCTCGTCGTCGCGGTCGACAGAGACGGTCACGTCGACGGGCTGATGAGATTGGAGGCCGACGCCGTGGTCGCCGACCTGGCCGAGGTCGAGCTGCGCGACGGGGACGCGCGCATGTCGACGTTGCCCAACGCGTTGAACTCCTACGGCCAGCTGATCGGTGTCCTGAGCGGCCGGCGTCCGATCGTCTACCTCGACGTCGATGGAACATTGTCCGAGATCGTCTCGGACCACGACACCGCCTCCCTCGTCGACGGAGCGGTCAAGACCCTGGTGCAATTGGCTGCGCACTGTCCGGTGGCCATCCTGACTGATCGCGATCTGGACGACATCCGAGAGCGCGTCGGCGTCCCCGGACTCTGGTACGCCGGTAGCCGCGGATTCGAACTGCTAGGTCCCGATGGCGATCGGTACCAGAACGACGCGGCGGTCGCGGCCGTGCCTGTTTTGACAAAGGTCGTCGCCGAACTTCGCGCCGAATTCGACGGCATCCCGGGCGTGCGCGTCGAGCACAAGCGCTTCTCGGTCGCCGTGCACCACCGCGACGTGGCGCCGGAGCAGGTGACCGATGTCATCGCGGCGACACATCGATGCGGCCGGCAGCATGGCCTTCGGGTGGCCTGTGGTCGGAAGGTGGCGGAGTTGCGGCCCAACGTCGACTGGGACAAAGGCACCGCGATCGCCTGGGTTGCTGAGCGCATCAACCAATCCGGTCGGGTGGTGCCGATCTACCTGGGCGATGACCCCACTGACGAGGACGCATTCGACGCGATGCGCTTCGACGGCATCGGGATCGTGGTACGACACGAAGAGGACAGCGACCGTCCGTCCGCCGCGCAGTTCACGCTCAACGGTGTCGCAGAGGTTCGCGAGTTCCTGCAGCATGGCGCGAACTGGCTGGCCTACGCGCAGCGGAGCTCCGACGAAGCCTGGACGTACACGTTCGACGGCTACGAACCGCATGCGGAAAAGCTCCGTGAGGCGTTGTGCACCGTCGGCAACGGCTATTTCGCCACCAGGGGCGCTGCCCCGGAGTCGAAAGCCGGCCAGGTGCACTACCCGGCCACCTACGCCGCCGGCGTGTACAACCGTCTCGAGGATCTCGTCGGGGGAACCGGAATCGACAACGAAAGCCTGGTGAACCTACCCAATTGGCTGCCTTTGACGTTTCGTATCGACGACGGTGAATGGTTCGATATCGACGCGGTCGATGTGCTGACGTACCGCCAAACCCTGAACCTTCGCGAAGCGGTGCTGACCCGTGAGGTGCGCTTCTGCGACGACGCCGGGCGGACCACCCGGCTGACCCAGCACCGGTTTGTGGCGATGCACGCCGCGAACGTCGCGGCGTTGCAGAGCAAAATCGTGGCCGAGGACTGGTCGGGGATAGTGCAGCTTCGGTCCACGATCGACGGCAACGTCCGCAACGAAGGGGTTGAGCGGTATCGCGGCTTGGCCAGCACCCACGTGAGCTCGCCGACCAAGCGTGGCCTGTCCGAGGATTCAGTGCTGATGACCGTCGAAACGACCCAGTCGCACACTTCGGTGGCGTTGGCCGCCCGGACCACGGTTTGGCACGGCGAGAACCCTGCCCCGGCCACCTACCGGCTCGTCGACGAGGAGCTCGAGATCGGGCACGACGTTTTCACCGACCTCAAGCAGGGCCAGGAGCTGACGGTGGAGAAGATCGTCAGCCTGGTGACCGCACGTGACACCGACATCTCGGAGCCGGCCACTGGGGCCGAACGGCGGCTGGAACGCCAGGAGCGGTTCGCGACGATACGAAATGCTCATGTGCTCGCGTGGGCCCACCTTTGGGAGCGCCTCTCGATCGAATTCGAAGATCACTTCGACGAGCTACGCATCCTGCGGCTGCATCTGCTGCACTTGCTGCAGACCGTGTCCTACCACAGCCAGGATCTCGATGTCGGCGTACCGGCCCGTGGACTGCACGGTGAGGCGTACCGCGGCCACGTGTTCTGGGATGAGCTGTTCATCTTCCCGGTGCTGAACCTGCGGTGTCCGACGATCACCCGAGCGTTGCTTCAATACCGCTATCGACGGCTGCCGGAAGCGCGCCGCGCCGCGAGGCTGGCCGGTTACTGCGGTGCGATGTTCCCGTGGCAATCCGGCAGCGATGGTCGTGAGGAAAGCCAGGCCATGCATCTCAATCCCAGGTCGGGGCGGTGGAATCCCGATGCCAGCCACCGCGCACACCACATCGGTATCGCGATCGCATACAACGTGTGGCAGTACTACCAGGTCAGCGGCGACCTGGCCTACCTGATCGACTACGGCAGCGAGTTGTTGGTGGAGATAGCTCGATTCTGGGTCAGCAGAACGACATACGACGAGAAGCGCGATCGCTTCGGCATCTCCGGCATCATCGGGCCCGACGAGTTTCACTCCGGTTATCCGGACCGTCCGTATGACGGAATCGACAACAACGCATACACAAACGTGATGGCCGTGTGGGTCATCTTGCGGGCGATCGAGGCGCTGGAGCTGATGCCGCTGCCGAACAGGTTGGACCTGCGCGAAAAGCTGACGCTGACCACCGAGGAACTCAAGCGCTGGGAGCACGTCAGCCGACGGATGTTCGTTCCGTTTCACGACGGAATCCTCAGCCAGTTCGAGGGATATGAAGAACTGGCCGAACTGGACTGGAATGTGTACCGCAACCGGTACGGCGACATCCGACGGCTGGACCGCATCCTGGAGGCCGAGAACGATGACGTCAACCACTACAAGGCATCGAAGCAGGCTGACGCGTTGATGTTGCTCTATCTGTTGTCCTCCGACGAACTGCGCCGGTTGCTGACGCGCCTCGGCTACCGCTTGACCCCCGAGCAGATCCCGAAGATGGTCGACTACTACCTGAGCCGGACGTCGCACGGATCGACCCTCAGTGCCCTCGTCCACACCTGGGTACTAGCCCGCGCGAATCGCGACCACGCGATGGAGTTCTTCGAGCAGGTCCTCAAGTCCGATGTCGCCGACATTCAGGGCGGGACCACCTCTGAGGGAATCCATCTGGCTGCGATGGCCGGCAGCGTGGACCTCATCCAGCGGTGCTTCACCGGGCTTGAGACCCGCGACGACCGTCTGATCCTCGCGCCGAACTGGCCGGAGTCACTTGGTGCACTTGGCTTTCCGCTCCACTACCGCGGCCATCACCTACACGTACGCGTCAGCGGGAAGGGCGCAGAGGTCAGTGTCGACCCGCGAGATGTGCCGCCGGTGATGATCGAGTGCCGAGGCCGGATCGAACATTTGGCCCCGGGCCGCACCATCCGGTTTCCCAGGCGTCCTTAGCGCTCACAGGTGAGGATCGCGACCTTCTCAGACCGCCCGCTCCATATCAACAGCCTGCATCGAATCCAGTGCAAGATTCTTGATCGTCAGCAAGGTTCGGCGCGCGAACAGTGCGATCAGGGGCCCGCCCAGCTCGGTGAGCAGCAGGTCGCCGGGATGGTGTAGTTGGGCACGGGTCCGGATCAGCAAGCGGCAGCGGTCCTCCCAACGGGGCTCGACATGAAACGACCACACCGATTCGAACGGGCACCCCGGGGGGCTGCCGCACAACACTATGGCTTCGTCGTCGAGCACCTGACCAACGGTCATGGTGAACCCGTCGCGCAGGCCCATCCAACCCTTTGGCGCCAGGCGCACCACGTCGCCTGGCTCGAGCCGCTGCCGCTCGGGACGGCTTCGCTCAGTGCGCCGACGGCCGATCTGAAGCAGCGCCGGCCAAACCGCCGATTCCGGCGCGTCAATCCACACCCCGGTCGTCGACCAGACGCAAGGCCGGTGCACCAATTCGTCCCCCGGCAGCCACCGTCGGTACTCCTCCTTGGTGGTGCCCCAGTTGCGGTAGTACCGGCGCGCCGCGTAGAGCAGCGTCGCGACCGCCCCGAGCCGCACGGCCGTTCGCAAGGTGTTGCCAGCCATAGGTCAACCTTGGCGGGCTGGTCGCCGTTCGGACAGGGTCGGAAGTCCCCGATATAGCCGGTGCTTCGGGACTTTCGGCCACTTTCTCCGGCCTCGGCGCGGCGTAATCTTGCGGTCATGGCAACCCAGCTCGAACCTGTCTCAATCCTCTCGGAGACCGAATGCTGGAATCTTCTCTCCAGCGTCTCGCTCGGTCGGCTCGTAACCAGCGTCGACGGACAACCGGAGATCTTTCCGGTCAACTTCGTTGTCCAACATCGCACGGTTTTGTTCCGCACAGCCGAGGGTACGAAGCTGATCAGTTCGGCGATCAACGACCGCGTTTTGTTCGAGGCCGACGGCTACCACCCGGGCGAGGGCTGGAGTGTGATCGTGAAGGGCTCGGCACGCATACTTCGTTCCGACGAGGAGCTCGAGGAGGCGGAGCGGGCACAGTTGCGTCCCTGGACGGGAACGGTGAAACGGCATTACGTGCGCATTCGCCCACTGGGCGTCACCGGTCGCCGATTTGCCTTTGGGGCCGAAACCAACTGCTGAATCCCCGTCGCAGTGGCAATTGGCGCCACCGACGAAAGGCTCTAGCGGACCGGGACTTCGGTCCCTAGCGACAGGCTCGGGCGCAATGGTCGGATTGAAACCGTGAGAAGCGGGTCGCGGTGGAGGCCAAGGAGTAATCCATCCGGTGGTCCCGGGGTATCCGTTACCTCGGGACCGCCACGTCGACGGAGATAACGAGATGAGTAGCGACCATTCGAGTCACATACGGAAGAACTGGACCGTCGAGGTGTCGATCGATCAGCATGAAGGGCTTACCCGAGCGAAGGCGCGGTTGCACTTTCGGACGAGGGAAGAGGTCGGCATCGGTTGGGCCAGACTCGATCCAGCCGACCGGAATGTCCCCGAGATCGGCGACGAACTAGCCGTCGCCCGTGCCCTCTCCGACTTGGGAAAGCGGATGATGGGGCTGGCTGTCGAGGACATCGAAGCCGTTACCCGTCAGCCGGCGAAATTCGTGCTGCTGACGGCGGTCGTCGAGTGAAGGAGAAGACGATGACGCGAGCAACCGAACCGTTGCGGAGCGCGCCCGGCCGGGTTTTCCGTAACCGCCGCGAAGCGGGCCGGATACTGGCCCAACTGCTTGGCGCCTATCGGGGCCGTAAGGACGTCGTGGTGTTGGGGTTGGCTCGCGGCGGCGTGCCCGTGGCTTGGGAGGTGGCGGCGGCACTCGGTGTCCCGCTCGATGCGTTCATCGTTCGCAAGCTGGGCGCGCCGGGCCACGAAGAGTTCGCCATGGGTGCGCTGGCCAGCGGCGGTCGGGTCGTCGTCAACGACGACGTGCTGCGGGCGTTGCGCGTCACGCCCCAGCAGCTGCGTGACGTCGCCGAATCCGAAGGCCGAGAACTGATCCGACGCGAAGCCGCCTACCGGGGTGGTCGGCCGCCGCTGGAGTTGGCCGGCAAGACGGTGATCCTGGTCGACGACGGCCTCGCGACCGGCTCGAGCATGCTCGCCGCGGTGCAGGCGCTGAGGGAGCAGAACCCGAAGGAGATTGTGGTCGCGGTTCCGGCAGCGCCGGAGTCGACTTGCCGACAGTTCGCCGGAATGGTCGACGACGCTGTCTGCGCGACGATGCCCACGCCGTTCCGCGCAGTAGGCGAGTCGTACTGGGATTTCCGTCAGGTCAGCGACCAGGAGGTCCGCGACCTCCTGGCCACTCCGACCACGGGGTCGGCGATCTCCGAGATCGAGACGCCGACGTCAGCAGCAGAGATCATCCGCCGCGCTGCGGTGCCCGCCCCCGCCGGCCTGCCTCCTACGGAAGCGCTCGAGGAGATCATCGGCGACGCGCGGGTGGTCCTCATCGGTGAGAGTTCGCATGGCACACACGAGTTCTACGCGGCACGGGCCGAGATCACGAAATGGCTGATCGAAAAGAAGGGCTTCTGCGCCGTCGCGGCCGAGGCGGATTGGCCCGACGCCTACCGCGTCAACCGCTACGTGCGGGGGCTGGGTTCCGACGCATCGGCCGAGGAAGCGCTTCGTGGCTTCGAGCGGTTTCCGGCGTGGATGTGGCGCAACGTGGTGGTCGAGGAGTTCGTGAACTGGTTGCATGCCCACAACCAACGGCGCCGATCGAACGGGGATCGACAGACCGGGTTCTACGGGTTGGACCTGTACAGCCTGCATCGGTCCATGCAGGAGGTAATCGGCTATCTGGACAATGTCGACCCCCGCGCGGCCGCGCGGGCGCGCGATCGGTACGCATGCTTCGACCACACCTCGGCCGACGACGGCCAAGCCTACGGTTTCGCCGCCGCCTTCGGTGCCGGCTTGTCGTGCGAAACGCAAGCGGTAGACCAGTTGGTCGAGATGCAGCGCAACGCCATCGACTACGCACGCCGCGACGGACTAATCGCCGAAGACGAGGCGTTCTACGCACAGCAGAACGCGCGAACGGTCCGCAACGCCGAGGCTTACTACCGCGCGATGTTCAGCGGGCGAGTCACCTCGTGGAACCTTCGTGATCAGCACATGGCTCAGACCTTGCACGCGTTGCTGGGCCACCTGGATCGTCATAACGAAGAAGAGCCGGCACGGATCGTGGCCTGGGCGCACAACTCGCACGTCGGCGACGCACGAGCAACCGAGGTAGCCGGCGATGGCCAGCTCACATTGGGGCAATTGGCCCGAGAGCAGTACGGAAGCGACTGCCGACTGATCGGCTTCACGACCTACACGGGCACCGTCACGGCCGCTAGCGGCTGGGGCGGAAGCGCCGACCGAAAAGTCGTCAGGCGCGCCCTGAACGGCAGCGTGGAGGAACTGTTCCATGAGACCGGCACACCCGAATTCCTGATTTCGGCGATGATCAGCCGGTCGGCCGCCGAACCACTGGATGTCGTGCGGTTGGGCCGTGCCATCGGCGTGATCTACCTTCCCGAAACCGAACGGCAGAGCCACTACTACCACGTGCGGCCCTCCGAACAGTTCGACGCCATCATCCACATCGAGAACACACGTGCACTCGAACCGCTCGAAGTGTCCAGCCGCTGGATGGCCGGGGAAACGCCGGAGACGTATCCCACTGGGCTGTAACCGAGAACGGAGCGACGCTGCATGAACCCCGCACGGATCGTCACGTTGACGATGAACCCTGCACTCGACATCACCACAACCACTGACGAGATACACCCGACGTCCAAGATCCGTTGCGGCGACGCTCGTTACGACCCAGGCGGTGGCGGGATCAACGTGGCCCGTGTCGCACATGTACTCGGAGCGTCGGTGTCTGCGGTATTTCCAGTCGGCGGCCCCACCGGCGGTCGGGTGGCACGGCTCGTCGAAGCAGCCGGTGTGCCCTATCGTAAAGTCGACCTCAGCGAATCGACCCGGGAAAACTTCACGGTCAACGAACGCACCAGCGGTGAGCAATACCGATTTGTGCTACCGGGCCCGCGCGTGACACTCCGGGAACGCGCCCGGTGCCTCGACGCACTACGGCAGAGTGCGGCCGAGGCCGAGTACGTGGTGGCCAGCGGCAGTCTTCCGCCCGACGTTGCGCCCGAGTTCTATCAGCACGTTGCCGACATCTGTCGCGAACTCGGCGCGTTGCTGATCTTGGACGCGTCCGGAGCGGCACTGACCTCCGTCACCTCTGGCGTGTTTCTGCTGAAACCGAGCCTGCGCGAATTGCGCGAGTGCGCCGGCCGTGAACTCCACAGCGAAGCCGAACGGGTAGCGGCTGCACACGAGCTCATAGATCGGGGCATCACCCAGGCAGTCGTCGTATCCCTCGGGTCCCAGGGCGCGTTTCTGGTCACGGCACAGCACAGCCAACATTTTCCGCCGATTCCGGTTCGGTCGGTGGTCAGCAGTGTTGGCGCCGGTGATGCCATGGTCGGCGCGATCACCGTGGGTCTGACCAGGTGCTGGCCGCTCAGCGAGGCAGTGCGGTTCGGCGTCGCGGCGGGCACCGCCATGCTCATGACACCAGGAACGGAAGTCCCGACGCGTGCGGACGTGGAACGTTTGTTCGGTATGGTGGCACAGCCGACGAACCTCGAAACCGTCTGCGACTAAGCCGGTTTCCGGTAGACCGCGGCCGCAGCGGTTATCCCCGCGGCCGCGGCGACGAGCAGAGCACAGGCTCCGCCCGCAAGCTGCTCGGTGCCCTTAGCGAACGCCGCAGCCAACGACGCGGTATGTGCTTGTTCATCGTCTGCGACGACGACGGTGTCCTCGGGTATCCCCAGGCGCTGGGCCAGCGCTGTCCGGTAACGCCCCCGCGCCGGGGCGGCGATGACCATGTTGACGTCCGAGGTTTCGAGGGATTCTTCGCGAAGGCACCGGTGGGCCGCCTCGGCGGCAGCATCGGCGAAGCGTTCATCGAGTGCCGCCGATTCATGGATGCGAAGCACATTGCGCCGGTCGACAAGTCCGACTGTGGCGCGCAGGTTTGCGCCCTCATCGGGCCGGTGGATCCAATACACCTGGCCCAGCCCGTCGTGGCCATCGGCCCAGGAACACGACATCGCCGCTCCGACAGGTGAATACGGGAAGCGGTCGCAGGATCCGCTGCCGGGGTCGGCGTCACTTGTCACGATCACCGCGTTGCCGATGGTGCGTGCCTTCAAGAATCCGTCGACCACCTGCAGGGCTGTCATGACACCGCAGGTTCCGTTCGCGACATCGAAGGAGAAGGTTCCGTGGCCGCCGCTGTGCGGTTCTTCCGGATTCGCTCCGATGTCGTCCTGGATCATCGCCGCGAGTGCGGGCTCGCCGAGATTGCGGTCCCGGTAGATGCCTGCGTTGACCAGAAGGTCGACGTCGTGCGGGTCGAGGCCGGCCCGGCGCAGGCAGGCTCTCGCCGCCGCGTCCGCAAGACGTAGCGCGCTACGCCGGCGACGCCAACCGCCGCGGATTACGACGATATCGTCAACGATCGTGCCCATAGCGGCCCACCAGTTCCGAATCCAGGGTCAAGAGCACCACACCGATCTGCAGTCCGGAAGCCAGGGCGATCAAAGCGATCGTCTCGCCCGGCTCGATGTGTGCGGCCTCGAGTTCTTCAATGAGGGCGACGGTGTGTGTGGTCGATGCGGTGTTGCCGTAGCGGTCGACAGTGATCACCGCGTCGTGGCGGGGGCCCTCGCCGAATGCCGTTGTGACTTCGGCCATTCCCTTGCGTATTGCGCGCGCCGACGTCTGGTGGGTGATCACGTGATCGATGTCGTGCATCGCTATCCCCGCGGTTTGGAGGACTTCGTGCAACAGCGGTGGGGTATTCGCCATCGCGGCTTTGTGGATCCCGCGGGCGTCGGTGAACATCCGGGCGCCGGGATCGTGTCCCTTCGGGTAGCCGAGGCAGAGCCGGCTGTAATCGGCGACGGTCGTGAAGCCGGCGAGGACTATTCCCTCGGAGGTGCAGTCGGCACGTTCGAGCAGAAGCGCCGCACCCGCATCGCCAAGCGTCAACGACGCGAGTTCCTTGCTCATGACGTTGTGGATATGGCGGGCTGCGTTTCGGCCCAGTTGGGAGATGTACTCCCCGCTGACCACCAGCGCGCGTTCGATGACGCCCTGCCGGATCCAGTTGTTGGCGATCGTGACGCCGGTCAGCATCCCCGCGCAGGCATTGTTGATGTCAAAGGTCACCGCGTCGTCGGCGCCGATCGCGTGGGCGATCGCGCTGCTCATGGTCGGTTCCAGCCACTGGGTCAAGCCGCCACGGAACTTGGTGATACTGCAGTTGATCACGGCATCGACGGCGCCGGCGTCCCGTTGGGCCCGGTCCAGACAGTCCAGCGCCGCCGATGTCGCCAGGCTCAGCGAGTCTTCATCGCCGACGGACACCCGCCGCTCGTGGATGCCGGTCAGTCGCTCGAGGTCGATGTGCGTGTGATGCCGTGTGGTCGCCATCAACTCGTCGGTCGTGAGATGGGTGCGGGGCAGGTGCCGCCCAGCGCCTGCCAGCCGGGTGCAAAACGGTGCGGCCCCGTCCCGGTGCGAGGCCTCCATCATGAGCCAATGCGTAGGCACCGCTCAAGGTTCGGTCACACAGGCCGGCGCCGATAGGCGCTTTGGTCCTCGGCGCTGAGGACTTTCGGCTCTGCGTCGGGCAATGCGAACTTCCTACTCTCGGGTTATGGGTAAGCAGCGGCCGTGTCTGGCGATGCTGATGACGGCGGTCGTGGCGGTGGCGTTGTACCACGGCCGGATTCGGCGGTGGATGTACACGTGGGGCGCCGACGCGGCCGAAATCAGCCAGGTGCTGCCCGGTGACGAGTTGGTGGCCGCGACCACACCCCGCACCACGCGGGCGGTGACGATCGACGCCCCGATCGAGGACGTGTGGCCGTGGCTGGCGCAGATCGGGGAAAGCCGCGGCGGCTTCTACAGCTACTCGGTGATGGAACGGGCCGTGGGCGCCCAGATCCACAACGCGTCGACCATTCATCCGGAGTGGCAGGATCTTCGTGTCGGCGACACGATTTGGCTGGCCCGACGCTACGGCGAGTCGGCCCGTCAGGTGGTGGCATCGGTCGAACCCAACTCGCATCTGGTGCTTACCTCCGGTGATGACTTCCAGCGGATCCGCCGCGGCCAGCGGGCGTCCGGAAGCTGGGGGTTCTACCTGCGCCGCAAGAACGGCTGGACCCGGCTGCTGGTGCGCGGCAGCGGCGGCGCCGTCGGCCACGCCGCCTTCGACATCCCGCATTTCGTCATGGAGCAAAAGATGATGCGCGGCATCCGCGACCGGGCCCAGCAGCTGCGCCGACACGAGGTGCACGACTTCATCGAGCATTACGAATCGACGCACACGGTCGCGACCAGCTGAACGGCTCCGGCGTCATCGTTACTGCCCTGAACCCGCGACAGGTGCGGCGAAAAAGTGGACGATGGTGTGGTGACCGACGAGGCCGACCCGCGGGTGCAGACGAGCATCGCGCCGATGCGGGACACGTTGTCGCAGCTGCGCCTGCGTGAACTGCTTACCGAGGTGCAGGAGCGCGTCGAGCAGATTGTCCAAGCCCGGGACCGGATCGACGGTCTCGTCGAAGCCATGCTGGTGGTGACGTCGGGTCTGGAGCTCGACCAGACCCTCAAGACCATCGTGCGCACCGCCATCGACCTCGTCGACGCCCGGTATGGGGCGTTGGGTGTGCGCGGGCAGGACCACGAACTGGTGGAATTCGTCTACATCGGCATCGACGAAGAGGAGCGCGAGAGAATCGGTCATCTGCCCGAAGGGCGCGGCGTGCTGGGAGTCCTGATCGACGATCCCAAACCGATCCGGTTGGATAACATCGCACATCACGCCGCATCGGTAGGATTTCCGCCGAATCACCCGCCGATGCGGACGTTCCTCGGGGTGCCGGTGAGGATCCGCGACGAAGTGTTCGGCAACCTGTACCTGACGGAAAAGGTGGGCGGTCAGCCGTTCAGCGAAGACGATGAGGTGTTGGTCCAGGCCCTCGCCGCCGCCGCGGGCATCGCCATCGACAATGCGCGCCTGTACGAATCGTCGAAGACGCGTCGAGCATGGATCGAGGCCACCCGCGACATCGGCACCGAGCTGCTCGCAGGAACCGATCCGGCCCGCGTGTTCGATCTGGTCGCGGCCAAAACGCGTCAGCTCAGCGGGGCCGAGCTGACATTCGTCGCGGTACCGGCAGATCCCGAAGCGCCGCCACACGAGGTCGACGAATTGGTCATCGCCGGAATCTCGGGGGACGCCCCTGCTTTGCTGTCCCAACCGATTCCGGTGAAGGGAACGCTGGTCGGCGAGGCGTTTCATGAGCGCCAGCCCAGGCGATTCGATCGATTCGACGACTCACTCGGTGACACGTCGCCCGCCGGTCCCGCGCTGGTGCTTCCATTGCGCGCCGCCGACACGGTCGCCGGAGTTCTCGTCGCGATACGGCCCGCGGGCACACCACCGTTCACCGACGATCAGCTCGACATGAAAGCCGCCTTCGCCGATCAGGCGGCTCTGGCGTGGCAGTTGGGCACCGCACAGCGCCAGACGCGTGAACTGAGCATCCTGACCGACCGTGACCGCATCGCCCGCGACCTGCATGACCACGTCATTCAGCGACTCTTCGCGGTCGGGCTGTCACTGCAGGGTGTCGTCCCGAGGGCGCGTGTCCCCGAGGTGAAACAACGGCTTTTGGACTGCGTCGATGACCTCCAGCAGGTCATACAGGAGATCCGAACGGCGATCTTCGATCTGCACGGTTCGCCGGTCGACAGCACCCGGCTGAGGCAACGCTTGGATGCGGCCGTGGCACAGTTCTCGAGTTCGAGTCTGCGTACCAGCGTGCAGTACGCCGGCCCGTTATCGGTCGTCGACGCCGATCTCGCCGATCACGCGGAAGCCGTTGTGCGCGAAGCGGTCTCCAATGCGGTCCGGCATGCCAACGCCACGACGCTGAGCATCAGTGTCGTCGTCGCCGACGAGTTGACCATCGAAGTAATCGACAACGGCCGCGGCTTCAGCGATGACGTCGCCCGCAGTGGTCTGTACAACCTGCGGAAACGCGCGACGGACATGGGCGGCACCTTCAGCGTGCACAGTGCGCCCGATCAAGGCACCGTATTGCGGTGGTCGGCGCCGTGTCTGACCGCCGAGTGAACTCAGATGTCGAGCGCCTCGTAGGTCCGGCGGACGAACTTCGGTTGTGTCGACTGCAGTTTCAGCAGCGATGTGTTACCGGCGATGGCCGCGGCGGCGTCGGGTCCGAGGTTCGGGAAGTTCTGCACGAGGTAGAGCAGAATCAGGTCCTCGCTGGGATCAGCCTGCCACCACGTGCCGTACGCGCCCGGCCAGCTGAACGTGCCCGGCCCGCCCGGACCGAACAGCTGACGTGACTTCGCCGCATTGGTGACCACCGAGAGGTTGAGCCCGAAGCCGCGCCCGATCCAGAACGGCATCCCGAGGAAGTCGTGCTGCTTTTGCTCATCGGTGAGCCGGTCGGTGCGCATCGAACGCACCGCATCCTGGGAAAGCACCCGCACATCGTCAATCTCGCCGCCGGCCAGGAGCATCCGGGCGAACCGCAGGTAGTCGTCGGCGGTGGAGAACAGGTTCGCGCCGCCCATACAGAACGGGGGCGGGGACGCCGGCGTCGGGCCCATCGCGTCGTGGCTCAGCTTGTGCTCATCGGTGAGCTTGTACATGGTGGCCGCACGGTTGCGGTTGCGGGATGGCACGTAGAAGCCGGTGTCGGTCATGTTCAACGGGCCCAGGATCCGTTCGGTGAGCACCTCCTGCAAGGAGGTGCCTTCCAGGCGTTCGAGGATGATGCCCAGCACGTCGGTGGCGTTGCTGTAGGTCATCCGCTCGCCGGGCTGGTGCTCCAGCGGCAGCGCCGCGATCTCGGCCAGCCACCCGTCGGGGTTCTGCCGTATGGAGATCTTCGAGTAGGCGCGCGCCAGCGGCCCCACCACCGAGAAGTAGTAGGCCAGCCCGCTGCGGTGGGTCATCAGGTCCTCGACCGTGATCGCACGGCGCGCCGGATGGGTTTCGTCCAGCGGTCCGCCGGGCGCGTCGAGCACCCGCATCTGCTCGAATTCGGGCAGCCACTTCGTGACGGGGTCGGTTAGCGCGAGCTTGCCCTCGTCGATCAGCGACATCGCGGCGGCGACGGTGACCGGCTTGGTCATCGACGCGATGCGAAAGATCGTGTCGCGTTGCATCGGCAGCCTCGCTTCGACATCGCGGTAGCCGAGTTCGTTGACCTGCAGCACCTCGCCTGCCCGCCACACCAGCGTGACGGCGCCTGCGAGCAGGCCGGCGTCGATGGCTTCCCGGATGGATGCTTGATTGCCGTCGAGATTCACCGCGCCAGCGTATCCAGGACGTCGGGACGCGTTCGGAGGTGCTAAGCTCGGCGAAGTTTCGACGTCCTTTAAAGAGCCGTCCCGAGAGGCGGAGAAGGAGGTCAGAGTCGCTTGGGCTCTTCAGGCACCGACCGGGAGTTGATGTCCGCAGCGGACGTCGGCCGGACCATCTCCCGTATCGCCCACCAGATCATCGAAAAGACCGCACTCGACGGTTCCGATGCACCACGCGTCGTCCTGCTCGGCATCCCCACCCGCGGTGTGATTTTGGCCACCCGGCTCGCCGAGAGGATCAAGGAGTTCTCCGGCGTCGACGTCCCGCACGGCGCGCTGGACATCACGCTGTACCGCGACGACCTCAACATCAAACCGCCGCGACCGCTCGAGGACACCTCGATACCCGAGGGCGGTATCGACGACGCGCTGGTGATCCTGGTCGACGACGTCCTGTACTCGGGGCGGTCGGTGCGCTCGGCGCTGGACGCGCTGCGCGATATCGGCAGGCCCCGCGCCGTGCAACTGGCGGTGCTGGTCGACCGCGGCCACCGTGAGCTGCCGCTGCGCGCCGACTACGTGGGCAAGAACGTGCCGACCTCGCGCAGTGAGAGCGTGCATCTGCTGCTTTCCGAACACGACGACCGCGACGGGGTGGTGATCTCCAAGTGACGAGCCGGCACCTGCTGTCCGCCGCCGACCTGTCCCGGGAGGAAGCACTGGCCATCCTCGACGACGCCGACCGGTTCAGCCAGGCGCTACTGGGCCGCGAGGTCAAGAAGCTGCCGACGCTGCGTGGGCGCACCGTCGTCACGATGTTCTACGAGAACTCCACCCGCACCCGGGTGTCCTTCGAGGTGGCCGGAAAGTGGATGAGCGCCGACGTCATCAACGTCAGCGCCACGGGATCGTCGGTGTCCAAAGGTGAATCGCTGCGCGACACCGCGCTGACCCTGCGCGCCGCCGGCGCCGACGCGCTGATCATCCGCCATCCCTCCTCCGGTGCGCCGCAGCAGCTCGCTGAATGGACGGCCTCCGGCGGCGACGGTCCCGCGGTGATCAACGCCGGCGACGGCACCCACGAGCACCCCACCCAGGCGCTGCTCGACGCGCTGACCATCCGCCAGCGGCTCGGCGACATCGAAGGCAAGCGGGTGGTGATCGTCGGCGATGTTTTGCACAGCCGGGTCGCCAGGTCGAACGTACTGTTGCTCAACACCCTTGGTGCCGAGGTGGTTTTGGTCGCGCCGCCCACGCTGCTGCCCGTCGGGGCCGACACCTGGCCGGTCACCGTGTCACACGACCTCGACGCCGAACTGCCCGTCGCCGACGCGGTGCTGATGCTGCGGGTGCAGGCCGAGCGGATGAACGGCGGATTCTTCCCGTCGGCCCGCGAGTACTCGGTGCTCTACGGGCTCTCGGAGAAGCGGCAGGCGATGCTTCCCGGCAACGCGGTGGTGTTGCATCCCGGCCCGATGGTCCGCGGTATGGAGATCGCATTCTCGGTGGCCGAATCGACCCAATCGGCGGTGTTGCAACAGGTTTCCAACGGTGTGCACGTGCGGATGGCCGTGCTGTTCCACCTGCTGGTGGGAGCTGACAGGGAGGTTCTCAACGCATGAACACCCTGATTCGAGGAGTTCGGCGCTACGGCGAGGGCGACCGGGTCGATGTGCTGGTGGCCGACGGCCAGATCGCCGAGATTGGCGCCGGGCTGGCTGAGTCCGGAGGACTCGAAAAGGCCTGGGATGTGTTCGACGCCACCGATCACGTTCTGCTGCCCGGCTTCGTCGATTTGCACACCCATCTGCGGGAACCCGGCCGCGAGTACGCCGAAGACATCGAAACCGGCTCGGCGGCAGCGGCTTTGGGTGGCTACACGGCGGTGTTCGCGATGGCCAACACCAACCCGGTCGCCGACAGCGCGGTGGTCACCGACCACGTGTGGCACCGCGGCCAGCAGGTCGGTCTGGTCGACGTGCACCCGGTCGGGGCGGTCACCATGGGGTTGGCCGGCGCCCAGCTGACCGAGATGGGTCTGATGGCCGCGGGCGCCGGGCAGGTGCGGATGTTCTCCGACGACGGCATCTGCGTGCACGATCCGCTGATCATGCGTCGCGCCCTGGAGTACGCCAACGGGCTTGGCGTCCTGATCGCCCAGCACGCCGAGGAACCGCGGCTCACCGTCGGCGCTGTCGCACACGAAGGGCCAAACGCAGCCCGGCTCGGGCTGGCCGGATGGCCGCGCGCCGCCGAGGAGTCGATTGTGGCACGCGATGCGCTGCTGGCCCGCGACGCCGGATCCCGGGTGCACATCTGCCACGCCTCCACCGCCGGCACCGTGGAGATCCTCAAATGGGCTAAGGCGCAAGGCATCTCGATTACCGCCGAGGTGACTCCGCATCACCTGCTGCTCGACGACGGGCGGCTGGCCAGCTACGACGGCCGAAACCGGGTCAACCCACCGCTGCGGGAGGCCGCCGACACCGAAGCGCTGCGCCAGGCCCTGGCCGACGGGGTGATCGACTGCGTGGCCACCGATCACGCCCCACACGCCGAGCACGAGAAGTGCTGTGAGTTCGCCCAGGCCCGGCCCGGAATGCTCGGACTGGAAACCGCGTTGTCGGTCGTGGTGCAGACGATGGTGCGGCCCGGGCTGCTGAGCTGGCGCGATGTGGCGCGCGTGATGAGTGAGAACCCGGCGCGCATCGTCGGGTTGCCCGACCAGGGCAGGCCGCTGGAGGTGGGCGAACCGGCCAACCTCACCGTCGTCGACCCCGATGCCACCTGGACGGTCGACGGTACGGTGCTGGCCAGCCGGTCGGCCAACACGCCCTACGAAACGATGGAACTGCCGGCGTCGGTCACGCTGACCATGCTGCGCGGCAAGGTCACTGCACGCGACGGGAAGTGTCCGGCGTGAACACGGGGACGTTGGTGGGGTCGCTGGTGCTGGCCGCCATCCTCGTCGTGGTGATCGCGGTGCTGATCCAGGCGATGATGCGGGGCTGGCGCCGTCGCGCCGAGCGGCAGGCCGAGCTCATCGGGACGCTTCCACCGCTGCCGGACACCGTCGGCGAAGCGATCGTCGCGCCGACAAAGGGCCTCTACGTCGGCAGTACACTGGCACCACGCTGGAACGATCGCGTGGTGGTCGGAGATCTCGGCTTCCGTACCAAGGCGGTGCTGACCCGCTACCCCGAGGGAATCATGGTGCAGCGCAGCGGCGCACGACCGATTTGGATCCCCGACGAGTCGGTCACCGCGATCCGCACCGAACGCGCGATCGCCGGGAAGGCCATGACGCACGAAGGAATCTTGGCCATCCGGTGGCGGTTGCCGTCGGGCGCCGAGCTCGACACTGGGTTTCGTGCCGATGACCGGGGGGAATATGCGCGATGGCTTGAGGAGGCTGCATGAATTCCAAAGCGGTACTGGTGCTCGAGGACGGCCGCGTCTTCACCGGCACCGCGTACGGCGCCGTCGGGCAGACGCTGGGGGAGGCCGTGTTCAACACCGGGATGTCCGGCTACCAGGAGACGCTTACCGATCCGAGCTACCACCGCCAGATCGTGGTCGCCACCGCACCGCAGATCGGCAACACCGGCTGGAACCACCAGGACGCCGAGAGCCGAGACGACAAGATCTGGGTGGCCGGCTACGCGGTGCGTGACCCGTCTCCGCGCGCGTCGAACTGGCGCGCCAGCGGAACGCTGGAAGACGAACTGGTGCGCCAGAACGTCGTCGGCGTCGCGAACATCGACACCCGCGCCGTGGTGCGACACCTGCGCAGCCGCGGCTCGATGAAGGCCGGCGTGTTCAGTGGAGATGAGGCTGCGGCGTCCTTGGACGAGTTGGTGACCCGCGTGCAGGCGCAGCCGTCGATGCTGGGCGCCGATCTGGCCGACGAGGTCAGCACCGACACCGCCTATGTGGTGGAACCCGAAGGGCCGGCACGCTTTACCGTCGTCGCCGTCGACCTGGGTATCAAGACCAACACCCCGCGCAGCTTCGCCCGCCGCGACATCCGAACCCACGTGCTGCCGTCGTCGGCCACGTTCGAGCAGATCGCCGACCTGAAACCCGACGGCGTATTCCTGTCCAACGGACCCGGCGACCCCGCCACCGCCGACCACATCGTCGCCGTCACCCGCGACGTGCTCGGCGCCGGGACCCCGCTGTTCGGCATCTGCTTCGGCAACCAGATCCTCGGCCGCGCGCTGGGCCGATCGACCTACAAAATGGTCTTCGGGCACCGCGGCATCAACATCCCGGTCATCGACCACGCCACCGAACGGGTCGCGGTGACCGCGCAGAACCACGGGTTCGCATTAGAAGGAGAGCGGGGCGAGGTTTTCAATACCCCGTTCGGCAAGGCGATCGTCAGCCACACCTGCGCCAACGACGGTGTGGTCGAGGGGGTCAAACTTCTTGGCGGGAAAGCATTTTCGGTGCAGTACCACCCGGAGGCCGCGGCCGGTCCGCACGACGCGAACTACCTGTTCGACCAGTTCGTCGACCTGATGGCGGGGGAGAAGTGAGCGCTCACTGCGGTACAGATTTCGGTGCGCTCTGCGTACCTAGATGCGCGCTCGCGCAGGAGGTAGCCCATGCCTAAGCGCACCGACCTCAACCACGTGCTGGTCATCGGGTCCGGGCCGATCGTGATCGGGCAGGCCTGCGAGTTCGACTACTCCGGTACCCAGGCCTGCCGGGTGCTCAAGGCCGAGGGCCTGCAGGTCAGCCTGGTCAACTCGAACCCGGCGACCATCATGACCGACCCGGAGTTCGCCGATCAGACCTACGTCGAACCGATCACGCCGTCGTTCGTCGAACGCGTCATCGCCCAGCAGGCCGAACGCGGCAACAAGATCGACGCGTTGCTGGCCACGCTCGGCGGGCAGACCGCGCTCAACACCGCCGTCGCGCTCTACGAGAACGGGGTGCTGGAGCGCTACGGCGTCGAGCTGATCGGCGCCGACTTCGAGGCGATCCAGCGCGGTGAGGACCGGCAGCGGTTCAAGGACATCGTCGCCAAGGTCGGTGGTGAATCCGCCCGCTCGCGTGTGTGTTTCACGATGGACGAGGTCAGGGAGACGGTGGCCGACCTGGGGCTGCCGGTCGTGGTTCGGCCCTCGTTCACGATGGGCGGGCTCGGCTCGGGGATGGCCTACTCCGCCGAGGACGTGGACCGGATGGCCGGTCACGGCCTGGCCTCCTCGCCCAGCGCCAACGTGCTGATCGAGGAATCGATCTTCGGGTGGAAGGAATACGAGCTCGAGCTGATGCGCGACGGCAACGACAACGTGGTCGTGGTCTGCTCGATCGAGAACGTCGACCCGATGGGCGTGCACACCGGCGACTCGGTCACCGTCGCGCCCGCGATGACGCTCACCGACCGCGAGTACCAGACGATGCGCGATCTGGGCATCGCGATCCTGCGTGAGGTCGGCGTCGACACCGGCGGCTGCAACATCCAGTTCGCCGTCAACCCGGCCGACGGCCGGCTCATCGTCATCGAGATGAACCCCCGGGTGTCGCGCTCGAGCGCGCTGGCCTCGAAGGCCACCGGGTTTCCGATCGCCAAGATCGCCGCCAAGCTGGCCATCGGCTACACGCTCGACGAGATCGTCAACGACATCACCAAGGAGACCCCGGCCTGCTTCGAGCCGACGCTGGACTATGTGGTCGTCAAGGCCCCGCGGTTCGCGTTCGAGAAGTTCCCCGGCGCCGACGACACGCTGACCACCACGATGAAATCCGTCGGCGAGGCAATGTCGTTGGGCCGCAACTTCATCGAGTCGCTGGGCAAGGTGATGCGCTCGCTTGAGACCACCAGGGCGGGCTTCTGGACCGCGCCGGACCCCGACCTCACCGTCGACGAACTGCTGCAGAACCTCAAGACACCCACCGACGGCCGACTCTACGACATCGAGTATGCGCTGCGCCTCGGCGCCACCGTCGAGCAGGTGGCCGAGGCTTCCGGTGTCGACCCCTGGTTCGTCGAACAGATCGCCGGGCTGGTGACGCTGCGCGCGGAGATCGTCGAGGCCCCCGTGCTGGACACCGATCTGCTGCGGCGCGGGAAGTACCACGGCCTGTCGGACCGCCAGATCGCCGCGCTGCGACCCGAACTGGCCGGTGAGGTCGGGGTGCGGGCGCTGCGGGAACGACTCGGCATCCACCCCGTCTACAAGACGGTCGACACCTGCGCGGCCGAGTTCGAAGCCAAAACCCCGTACCACTACAGCAGCTACGAACTCGATCCCGCCGCCGAGACCGAGGTGGCCCCGCAGACCGAGCGGCCCAAGGTGCTCATCCTGGGCTCGGGTCCCAACCGCATCGGTCAGGGCATCGAGTTCGACTACAGCTGCGTGCACGCCGCCACCACACTGAGCCAGGCCGGCTTCGAGACCGTGATGGTCAACTGCAACCCCGAAACCGTGTCCACCGACTACGACACCGCCGACCGGCTCTACTTCGAACCGCTTACGTTCGAAGACGTCCTCGAGATCTATTACGCTGAACAGCAATCCGGGCGCGGCGGCCCCGGTGTCGTCGGCGTCATCGTGCAGCTCGGCGGGCAGACCCCGCTGGGCCTGGCCGACCGCCTCGAACAGGCTGGGGTGCCGATCGTCGGCACCAGCCCCAGCGCGATCGACCTGGCCGAGGACCGCGGCGCGTTCGGCGAAGTGCTGACCAACGCCGGGCTGCCCGCACCGAAGTTCGGTACCGCCACCAGCTTCGAACAGGCCCGCCGGATCGCCGCCGACATCGGATACCCCGTGCTGGTCCGCCCGTCCTACGTGCTGGGCGGCCGCGGTATGGAGATCGTCTATGACGACGAGACGCTGCACGGCTACATCACCCGCGCCACTCAACTCTCACCCGAGCACCCGGTGCTCGTCGACCGGTTCCTCGAGGACGCCATCGAGATCGACGTCGACGCGCTGTGCGACGGCACCGAGGTGTACATCGGCGGCATCATGGAGCACATCGAGGAGGCCGGTATCCACTCCGGCGACTCATCGTGCGCGCTGCCGCCGGTGACGTTGGGCCGCAGCGACATCGAAGCGGTGCGCAGCGCCACCGAGGCCATCGCGCACGGAATCGGCGTCGTCGGCCTGCTCAACGTGCAGTACGCGCTCAAAGATGACGTGCTCTACGTGCTGGAGGCCAACCCACGCGCCAGCCGTACGGTGCCATTCGTGTCGAAGGCCACCGCGGTGCCGCTGGCCAAGGCGTGTGCGCGGATCATGCTGGGTGCCACAATCGCCGAACTGCGCGCCGAAGGTGTGTTGACCAAGACCGGTGACGGTGCTTCGTTTTCTGCGAACGCCCGCAACATCCCGGTGGCGGTCAAGGAAGCCGTGCTGCCGTTCAACCGGTTCCGCGGCGCCGACGGTGCGCAGATCGACAACCTGCTGGGCCCGGAGATGAAGTCCACTGGTGAGGTGATGGGCATCGACCGCGACTTCGGCAGCGCGTTCGCCAAGAGCCAGACCGCCGCCTATGGCTCACTGCCGATCGAGGGCACGGTGTTCGTCTCGGTGGCCAACCGGGACAAACGGTCGCTGGTGTTTCCGGTCAAGCGGCTCGCCGACCTGGGCTTTCGGGTACTCGCCACCGAGGGCACCGCGGAAATGCTGCGCCGCAACGGGATTCCGTGCGATGAAGTGCGCAAGCACTTTCAGGAGCCAACTCCCGACGGACCGAAGATGTCTGCGGTCGACGCGATCCGGGCCGGTGAGGTCGACATGGTGATCAACACCCCGTACGGCAACTCCGGGCCGCGCGTCGACGGCTACGAGATCCGCTCGGCGGCGGTGTCGAACAACATTCCGTGTGTGACGACGGTGCAGGGCGCGTCGGCGGCGGTGCAGGGCATCGAGGCGGCGATCCGCGGTGAGATCGGCGTGATGGCCCTGCAGGAACTGCACAGCGCGCTGGGCACGTGAGCGGGTTCGGTCGGCGGCTGGCCGAGGCCGTCTCGGCGCGCGGACCGCTGTGCCTGGGCATCGATCCGCACCCCGAACTGCTACGGGCGTGGGAGCTTTCGGCCGACGCCGACGGGCTGCGGAGGTTCTGTGACATCTGCGTGACGGCGTTCAAGGGGTTCGCGATCGTCAAGCCGCAGGTGGCGTTCTTCGAAACCTACGGCGCGGCAGGCTATGCGGTGCTCGAGCACACCATCGCGGCGCTGCGCGAGGCCGAAGTGCTGGTGCTCGCCGATGCCAAGCGCGGTGACATCGGATCCACGATGGCCGCCTATGCGCAGGCGTGGGCGGGCGATTCACCGATTGCGGCCGACGCGGTGACCGCCTCGCCGTATCTGGGCTTCGGCTCGCTGCAGCCGCTGTTGGACACTGCGCTGGCCCACGGGCGTGGGGTGTTCGTGCTGGCCGCCACCTCCAACCCGGAAGGCCACACCGTCCAGCGTGCGCTTGGCGACGGCCGGACCGTCGCGCAGTCGATCGTCGACGCCGCCGCCGCCATCAACCGCGGCGGCGCACCCGAACCGGGCGCCGTCGGTGTCGTCGTCGGCGCCACCGTGGCGCAGCCGCCCGATGTGAGCGCGCTGGGCGGGCCGGTGCTCGTTCCTGGCGTCGGCGCCCAGGGTGGACGTCCAGAGACCCTGGCGGGGCTCGGCGGGGCAAAGCCGGGCCAGTTGCTGCCCGCCGTATCCCGGGAGGTGCTGCGGGCCGGGCCGGATGTGGCCACGCTGCGGGCGGCGGCCCAGGCGATGCGCGACGCGGTGGCCTACCTCGGCTGAGCACGCGGTTCGCAATTTGCGCTGAGGGCTATGGCAGGCGCCGCGCACGACCCTGACGCAAAATCGAGCACACATCCGAAGCGGTCAGAGTCACAGCTGTAACACAGCAAACATTGGCACCAGGTGTCGCAGAAGCGACGCATCAGCGCTGCTCGACACGCCCGACATGCGCTGACCAGCGAAAATTTTTCGAAAACCCCGCCGCGCCGGGCCTCGGACCACACGGAAAACCGGCGTCGCATCGGCCGTGGTCCCGGGCTCGCGCGAAATCCCTTGAGTGCTAGGAAATTCCGCTCGATCGCGGCCCGATTACCCGGTTCCCGCGTTCAGCGCCGCGGCCCGGCGTCTGGCGTGCCACTGCCTTACACGCTGGGCTTTTGGCCTCGTAACCGGGGGGTGGGGTTCGCATTCGTCAGGATGCGTGGGTACGGTCGTCGTCGCTGGCTGTTGTGGACTTGTCCGAGCAGCCGATTTAAAACAATTGATGGTGATGAGACGGAGGAACCCCGTGGCCCTTCCCCAGTTGACCGACGAACAGCGCGCGGCCGCGTTGGAGAAGGCTGCCGCCGCACGTCGAATCCGGGCCGAACTCAAGGATCGGCTCAAGCGCGGTGGCACCAACCTCAAGCAGGTGCTCAAGGACGCCGAGACCGACGAGGTCCTCGGCAAGATGAAGGTTTCCGCACTGCTGGAGGCCCTGCCCAAGGTGGGCAAGGTCAAGGCGCAGGAGATCATGACCGAGCTCGAGATCGCCCCCACCCGCCGGCTGCGCGGCCTGGGCGATCGTCAGCGCAAGGCGCTGCTGGAAAAGTTCGACCAGTAGTTCCCGGACGCAGAAGTTGAGCGCCGGCCGAGGGGCCGGTCGGGTAGTTGTGCTGTCCGGCCCCTCTGCCGTCGGGAAATCGACGCTCGTGCGCTGTCTGCGCGAACGCATTCCCGACCTGTACTTCAGCGTGTCGGTCACCACCAGGGCGCCTCGCCCCGGCGAGGTCGACGGTGTCGACTACGCGTTTATCACTGATGAACAGTTCGCCCAGCTGATCCACAGCGGGGCCCTGCTGGAGTGGGCCGAAATTCACGGTGGCCTGCACCGCTCCGGCACCCCGGCGCAGCCCGTGCGCGACGCCACGGCGGCCGGTCATCCCGTCCTCATCGAGGTGGATCTCGCCGGTGCGAGGTCCGTCAAGCAGGCGATGCCCGAGGCCCTCACCGTGTTCGTTGCGCCGCCGGACTGGGCCACGCTTCAGAGCCGGCTGACCAGGCGGGGCACCGAAACCCCCGAGGTGATGGCGCGCCGGCTGGCCACCGCCAAGGCCGAACTGGCCGCACAGGGCGAGTTCGACGCCGTCGTGGTCAACAGCCAATTGGAATCGGCCTGCGCCGAATTGGTATCCTTGCTGGTGGCCCACGATTGACCCAGCGCCGTACCCGGCGCAGACGTCCCCGATAGCCACCTTTTAGTCACAGGCAACCGCCAGGAGAATTTTTACGTGAGTACCCCGCACGCCGATACGCAGCTGGCCGCTGTGGACGACTTCGACACGTCCGCCGCCGGCGCCTACGACACGCCGCTCGGCATCACCAACCCGCCGATCGACGAGTTGCTGGAGCGCGCATCGAGCAAGTACGCCCTGGTCATCTACGCCGCCAAGCGCGCGCGCCAGATCAACGACTACTACAACCAGCTCGGTGACGGCATCCTCGAGTACGTCGGCCCGCTGGTCGAGCCGGGCCTGCAGGAGAAGCCGCTGTCGATCGCGCTGCGCGAGATCCACGCCGACCTGCTCGAGCACACCGAAGGCGAGTAGCAACCCAGGAGCGGCCCGCATGGAGCCCAAGCGGATCATCGTCGGCGTCGCCGGGGGCATCGCCGCTTACAAGGCGGCGACCGTGGTCCGCCAACTCACCGAGGCCGGACATTACGTCCGCGTCGTCCCGACCGAGTCCGCGCTTCGGTTCGTCGGCGCCGCGACGTTCGAAGCGCTGTCCGGCAACCCCGTGCACACCGGCGTCTGGGACGACGTGCACGAGGTGCCCCACGTCCGCATCGGCCAGCAAGCCGACCTCGTCGTCGTCGCACCCGCCACCGCCGACCTGCTGGCCCGTGCGGTCATCGGACGCGCCGACGATCTGCTGACCGCGACGCTGCTCACGGCGCGATGTCCGGTGCTGCTGGCGCCCGCCATGCACACCGAGATGTGGTACCACCCCGCGACCGTCGACAACGTCGCCACGTTGCGGCGCCGGGGCGCGGTGGTGCTCGAACCCGCGTCGGGCCGGCTCACCGGCGCCGACACCGGTGCCGGGCGGCTGCCCGAGGCCGAGGAGATCACCACGTTCGCCCACCTGCTGCTGGCCCGCGGTGACGCCCTGCCCTACGACCTGGCCGGCGTCAAGGCGTTGGTCACTGCGGGCGGCACCCGCGAGCCGATCGATCCGGTGCGGTTCATCGGCAACCGCAGCTCCGGCAAGCAGGGCTACGCGATGGCCCGGGTGATGGCCCAGCGCGGTGCGGAGGTCACGCTGATCGCCGGGAACACCGCGGGGCTGATCGACCCGGCCGGCGTCGACGTCGTGCACATCGGATCGGCCGCCCAGCTCAAAGACGCGGTGTCCAAACATGCGCCCGACGCACACGTGCTGGTGATGGCGGCCGCCGTCGCCGACTTCCGTCCGGTCAGCCAGGCCACCAACAAGATCAAGAAGGGCCCGGAAAGCGAAGGCGAACCCGTCATCGAGCTGACCCGCACCGACGATGTGCTGGCAGGCGCGGTGCGCGCCCGCGCCGACGGGCAGCTGCCGAATATGCGCGCCATCGTCGGGTTCGCCGCCGAGACCGGGGACGCCAACGGCGACGTGCTCTTCCACGCCAGGGCCAAACTCGCGCGCAAGGGCTGCGATCTGCTCGTCGTCAACGCCGTCGGGGAGAACCGGGCGTTCGAGGTGGAAGACAACGCCGGCTGGCTGCTCGCGGCCGACGGCACGGAGTCGGCTCTGGAACACGGCTCCAAGACGCTGATGGCCAGCCGTATCGTTGATGCGATCGCCTCGTTCCTCGGGAGCGGCGCCGGGTAGCTCGAGCCGCGCGACAAGCTGCGGCTAAGGGTTGCGCCGAACCCGCGCACGCGCTTGGGTGCATCAGGCGGGCCAAACCCCAAGGCATACAATTCGTCCAACTAACTTTCGGAAGGATCACACCGTGACGCAAGCTCGGCTGTTTACCAGTGAATCGGTAACCGAGGGCCATCCGGACAAGATCTGCGACGCCATCAGCGACTCGGTGCTCGACGCGCTGCTGGCGGACGATCCCAAATCCCGGGTCGCGGTGGAGACACTGGTGACGACCGGCCAGGTGCACGTCGTCGGCGAGGTGACGACCGCGGCCAAGGAAGCGTTCGCCGACATCACCAAAACCGTGCGCGAACGGATCCTTGAGATCGGCTACGACTCATCGGATAAGGGCTTCGACGGCGAGACCTGCGGCGTCAACATCGGCATCGGCGCGCAGTCACCCGATATCGCCCAGGGCGTCGACACCGCCCACGAGACCCGCGTCGAGGGTGCCGGCGACCCGCTGGACTCCCAGGGCGCCGGTGACCAGGGGCTGATGTTCGGCTACGCCATCAAGGACACCCCCGAGCTGATGCCGCTGCCGATCGCGCTGGCGCACCGGCTGTCGCGCCGGCTGACCGAGGTCCGCAAGAGCGGTGTGCTCGACTACCTGCGCCCCGACGGCAAGACCCAGGTCACCGTCGCCTACGACGGCGTCACCCCGGTGCGCCTCGACACCGTGGTGCTCTCCACGCAGCACGCCGCCGGTATCGACCTTGATGCGACGCTGACGCCCGACATCCGCGAGAAGGTCGTCAACACCGTGCTGGCCGACCTCAACCACAGCACGATGGACACCTCCGACTTCCGCCTGCTGGTGAACCCGACCGGCAAGTTCGAACTCGGCGGGCCGATGGGCGACGCCGGGCTGACCGGCCGCAAGATCATCGTCGACACCTACGGCGGGTGGGCCCGCCACGGCGGCGGCGCGTTCTCCGGTAAGGATCCGTCCAAGGTGGACCGTTCCGCGGCTTACGCGATGCGCTGGGTGGCAAAGAACGTGGTCGCCGCGGGCTTGGCCGAACGTGTCGAGGTGCAGGTCGCCTACGCGATCGGCAAGGCCGCCCCGGTCGGGTTGTTCGTCGAGACCTTCGGCAGCGAGACCGTCGATCCCAGCCGCATCGAGAAGGCCATCACCTCGGTGTTCGACCTGCGGCCCGGCGCGATCGTGCGCGACCTGGACCTGCTGCGCCCGATCTACGCGCAGACCGCCGCCTACGGGCACTTCGGCCGCACGGACGTCGACCTGCCGTGGGAGCGCCTCGACAAGGTCGATGAGCTCAAGGCCGCCGTCTAGTTGCTCACGAACTGAACGCGTAGTCGTCGATCGGGAACCGGCGGCTGCGCCAGTGCGCCTCCAGCGTGGTGGCCGGCCGTAGCGGCACGTCGCCGTTGACGTCGAAGTAGTAGCTGTTGGCGAGCTTGCAGCTGTCCTGCCAGAAGATCTGGCGGTGCCGTTTGCGCATCATCTCGGCGAAGTAGCGGTCGTTGGCTTCCTGTTTCACCTCGACGCGGGTGGCGTGGTTGCGCCGGGCGTGGGTCAGGCACCGCACGATGTGGTGCGTCTGGGCCTCGATGAGCGCGAAGTAAGAGCTTCCGACGTACCCGTACGGCCCGAACACGGTGAAGAAGTTCGGGAAGCCGGGCGCGCTGACGCCCTCGTAGGCCTGCAGCCGCTGCTCGTTCCAGTAGCTCGACAGCGAGCGGCCACCAGGGCCGGTGACCGCATAGGTCGGCACGCTGTCGGGATCCATCACCTTGAAGCCGGTCGCCAGGATGAGCACGTCGATATCGCGGGTCTGCCCGTCGGCGGTCGCCACCCCGGTACCGGTGATCTTGTCGATCGGTTCGGTCACCAGCTCGACGTTGTCGCGGTTGTACGTCGACAGGTAGGTGTTGTGGAATCCCGGCCGCTTGCAACCGACGGCGTAGCGCGGGGTGAGCCTGTCGCGGACCTGCGGGTCGTTGACCTCTTTGCGTAGGTAGTACTTGCCGATGTTCGCCATCCGCTTGGCCATCGGGTTGACCGTGAAGTACTGCGCGGGCAGCGTGAACGTGAGCTCGACGTAGGCCTGGCTGATCAGCCGCTGCAAAGTGTGACCGCCCGGCAGCCGCATCAACGCCCGCAACGCCGGTGACAGCGGCACGTCGAACTTCGGGAAACACCAGATCGGGGTGCGCTGAAATACGGTGAGCTGCTCCACGATCGGCGCGATCTCCGGAATCACCTGAACCGCTGAGGCGCCGGTGCCGATGACCGCGACGCGTTTACCGGTGAGGTCCAGGTCGTGATCCCAGCGCGCGGTGTGCATGGTGACACCGGTGAACGAGTCGACACCGTCGATGTCGGGCAGGTTCGGGGTGATCAGCACGCCGCAGGCGTTGATCAGGTAGCGCGCGGTGACGACGCCGCCGGGGTCGGTGCGGATATGCCACAGGTCGGCGTCGTCGTCGAAGTCGGCGGTCAGCACCTTGGTGTTGAACCGGATCTTGGGCGCCAGCCCGTACTTGTCCACGCAGTGCTCGGCGTAGGCCTGCAGTTCGTGACCGGGGGCGTAGCTGCGTGTCCAGTCCGCGCTCTTCTCGAACGAGAACTGGTAGGAGAACGACGGAATGTCCACGGCGATACCGGGATAGGTGTTCCAGTACCACGTGCCGCCGGGGCCGTCGCCGGCCTCGACCACCAGGTAGTTGCCCATCCCGGCCTGGTCCAGCTTGATCGCCGCGCCAATGCCGGAAAACCCCGCGCCGACGATGACGGTGTCGTAATCCGGCACGGTCATGACGGCTCCCGGCGCGGGTGCAGCGCGGCCTTCAGCGCCGCCAGCCCGCGGTCGGTGGCCTCAGCGGCGGCCGGAACCAGCAACGCGAAGTTGACGTAGCCGTGCACCAACGTCGGTTCGTTGCGGAGCTCGACGGGTACCCCTGCCGCACTGAGCAATTCTGCATAGCGCGCACCGTCGTCGCGAAGGGGGTCGTACTCGGCGGTGCCGATGAACGCCGGCGGTAGCCCCGACAGGTCCGCGGTGTTGGCCGGAGCCAGCGTCGGCGGCAGCTTGGCGGGATCACTGGTGTCCATATCGGCCAGATACCAGTGCAGAAACGCCGCCACCACGTCGCGGTCGAGGATGGGGCCGTCGGCGTTCTCGATCATCGACGGCAGCGTGGTGTCGCCGGTGGTCGACGGATACCACAGCAGCTGAAAGACCAGCGGTGGACCGCCCTGATCGCGGGCCAGCTGGGTCATCACCGCCGAGATGTTGCCGCCCGCCGAGTCGCCGGCCACCGCGACCCGGGCCGGGTGGCCGCCGAGCTCTGCGGCGTGCTCGCCGACCCAGCGCAGCGCGGCCCAGGCATCGTCGATGCCGGCCGGCCACGGATGCTCGGGCGCGAGCCGGTAGTCCACCGATACGACGATCGCTTCGGCGCCCACCGCGTGGCTGCGCGCCACCGGATCGTGGGTGTCCAAATCACCGATTGACCAGCCGCCGCCGTGGTAGAACACCACGACCGGCAGGTTGTCGTGCTGCTCGACGGGCGGCCAGTAGATGCGCACCGGGATGTCGGTGATGTCGCCGTAGCCGACCGTGCGTTCTTCGATTCGCATCTCCGGCAACATCTCTGGTGGCGCCTTCATCTGGCGCATCTGTTCGCGGGCAACCTCGACGCCGTCCTCGGCGGTGAACTTGAACGGAAACGCGTCGAGCAGCGCCTGCATGGTCGGGTCGATACCCGGCCGCGGTGCCGTGGGATCGGTCATGAGCCCACGGTAGCGCGTGTCATCGGCGGTGTAGCACTTCTCGCAGTGCTGCCAAACCCCGGTCCATTGCCTCGGTGGCCGCGGGCACCACGCCCGCATAGCCGAGATAGCCGTGGACCAGCGTCTCGGCGTTGTGCAGCTCGACGGGCACCCCGGCGGCGGCCAGCAACTCGGCGTAGCGGGCGCCGTCGTCGCGCAGCGGATCGTGGCCGGCGACGGCGATGTAGGCCGGCGGCAGGCCGGACAGGTCCTCGGCGCGGGCGGGCACCAACGTGGCCGGCGGATCCGACATATCCAAATCGCCGATGTACCAACGCGTGTAGCCGCCGCACGCGGACAGGTTGAGCACCGGCGCTTCGGCGTTCTCCGTGAATGACGGCAGCGTGGTGTCGAACGTCGTGGACGGATACCACAGCAGCTGAAACGCGATCGCCGGCCCGCCCGTATCGCGTGCCAGCTGGGTCATCGCCGCGGCCAGGTTGCCGCCGGCGGAGTCACCGGCGACGGCGAGCCGAGCAGGATCGGCGCCCAGTTCCGCGGCGTGCTGTCCCACCCATTGCGTTGCCGCCCAGGCATCCTCGACGGCGGCGGGGTAGCGGTGTTCGGGTGCCAGCCGGTAGTCCACCGACACCACCACCGCGTCTGCGCCGACGGCGTGCGTGCGGGCCGTGCCGTCGTAGGTGTCGAGGTCACCGACCGACCAGCCGCCGCCGTGCAGGAACACCACCACCGGCGCGGCGGCCCCGTCGGCCTCGGACGGCCAGTACACCCGGATCGGGATCGGGCCGGCGGGCCCGTCGATGGTGCGGTCCTCGGTGCGCAGCTCGGGATGGACTTCGCGGCGCGGCAGGTCGGCGAACCGGCGACGCGCGGCCTCGGGTCCGCCGTCGGTTGTCAACTGAAACGGAACGGCCTCCAGTACCTTCTGCAGCATGGCATCTATCGGCTCGGGGGCGGCCGGCTTCTCTTCAGCAACGGACATGGGAACACCGTACGTTTCCCGGCGCACCAAGCTGCTCTGGGTGAGCGCCGCGGTGGTCGCCGCCTGCTACGGGGTGTTTCTGATCGTCACCGCGATCCGGTTGCCCGCCGGTGCGGAGCTGACCGGTCAGTTCACCCTGCAACCGGCGGCCAAGGCGCTGGCCGCGGTGCTGTTGGCCGCCGCGGCCGCTAGCCATCCGATCGCGCGGGAACGACGCTGGCTGATCGGTGCCCTGCTGTTCTCGGCCGCGGGCGATTTTCTGTTGGCGCTGCCTTGGTGGGAGCCGTCGTTCGTGCTGGGACTGTCGGCGTTCCTGGTGGCGCACCTGTGCTTTCTCGGTGCGCTCGTGCCGCTGGTCGAGCGGACGGCGCCGGGGGTGGCGTTTGCGACGGTCACCATCGCCGCCTGTGCGGCGCTGCTGATCTGGTTCTGGCCCGGGCTGATCGCCGAGGGGATGGCGGTGCCGGTGGTGCTCTACATCGCGGTGCTCGGGGCGATGGTGTGCGCGGCGCTGCTGGCCCGGCTGCCGACGCCGTGGACCGCGCTGGGCGCGGTGTGTTTCGCGGTGTCCGACGCGATGATCGGGATTAGCAAGTTCGTGCTGGCCCCGGAGAACGCCGAAGCCTTGGCGGTGCCGATCTGGTGGGGCTACTCGGCCTCGCTGGTGCTCATCACGGCCGGCTTCTTCTTCGGCCGAGGCCACTCGAATTCGCGGAGAAATGTCGAGCGGTAAGGAACGTTCGGCCACCAGACAGCAGGCCGAGCACGAGCCGATCGCGCGCGTGCTGCCCATGCTGTCGGTGCCGCACCTCGACCGGGAGTTCGACTACCTGGTATCGGCCGAGCAGTCTGACGACGCCCAGCCCGGTGTGCGGGTACGGGTGCGGTTCTCCGGTCGGCTGGTCGACGCCTTCATCTTCGAAAGGCGTTCGGACACCGACCATGTCGGCAAACTCGGCTGGCTGGACCGGGTGCTGTCGGCCGAGCCGGTGCTCACCCCCGAGGTGCGCCGGCTCGCCGACGCGGTCGCCGCGCGTTACGCGGGTACCCGCGCCGATGTGTTGCGCCTGGCCATTCCGCCGCGCCACGCCCGCGTCGAGAAGCAACCCCAGACCGAGCCGGCGCCGCTGTCCGTCAAACCCGTTGACGCCGCGGCCTGGTCGGCCTACGGCGGCGGGGAGCGGTTCCTGGCCGCGCTGGGCGACGGCCGCGCCGCCCGTGCCGTCTGGCAGGCGCTGCCCGGTGAGCGCTGGGCCGAGCGGCTCGCCGAGATCGCGGCTGCCACCGTCGACTCCGGGCGCGGGGTGTTGGTGATCGTGCCGGACCAGAGCGACATCGACACGATGCACGCCGCCGCCGTCGCCTACGTCGACGAGGACCGGGTGGTGGCGCTGTCGGCGGGTCTCGGTCCCGCGCAGCGCTACCGGCGGTGGCTTTCGGTGCTGCGCGGCAGCGCTCGCGTGGTGATCGGCACGCGCAGCGCGGTCTTCGCACCCGTCGCCGACCTCGGTCTGGCGGTGGTGTGGGACGACGGCGACGACACCCTCGCCGAGCCTCGCGCGCCCTACCCGCACGCCCGCGAGGTCGCGATGCTGCGCGCGCACCAACTGCGCTGCGCGGCGCTGATCGGCGGCTATGCCCGGACGGCCGAAGCCCAGGCGCTGGTGCGCAGCGGCTGGGCGCACGACCTGGTGGCACCACGCACCGCGGTGCGGACCACCGCGGCGCGCGTCGTCGCCGTCGAGGACAGCGGCTACGCGCAGGAACGCGATCCCGCCGCCCGCACCGCACGGCTGCCGTCGATGGCGCTGCAGGCTGCGCGCACCGCACTGCAACAGGGCACACCGGTGCTGGTGCAGGTACCGCGACGCGGATACGTGCCCGCGCTGGCCTGCAACCGCTGCCGCGTCGTGGCGCGGTGCAGGCACTGCACCGGACCGCTGTCGCTGCCGGACCGCGACACCGCCGGGGCGGTGTGCCGGTGGTGTGGCCGCGTCGACACCGCGCTGCGCTGCGCGCGCTGCGGATCCGACGCCGTCCGGGCGGTGGTCGTCGGCGCCCGCCGCACCGCCGAGGAACTCGGCCGGGCGTTCGCCGGTACGACGGTCATCACCTCCGGCGGTGACACGATGGTGTCCAGCGTCGCCGCCGCGCCTGCTCTCGTGGTCGCGACGCCCGGCGCCGAGCCGAAGGCCGCCGACGGGTACGGTGCGGCGCTGCTGCTGGACAGCTGGGCCCTGCTCGGCCGCCAGGACCTGCGCGCGGCCGAGGACACCCTGCGACGCTGGATGGCCGCTGCCGCTCTGGTGCGCAGCCGCGCCGACGGGGGTGTGGTGGCGGTGGTCGCCGACTCGGCGATTCCCACTGTGCAGGCGCTGATCCGGTGGGATCCGGTTGGCCACGCCGAGGAAGAACTCGACGCCCGAACCGAGGTCGGGCTGCCCCCGGCGATGCACATGGCCGCCGTCGACGGTGTGCCCGAATCGGTGCGCGCGCTGCTCGACGCCGTGGAAATGCCCGACGCCGCAGAGGTTTTGGGGCCTGTCGACCTGCCAGTCGGGGCGCGACGGCCGCCGAGTGTGCCGCCGGGGAGCGCCGTGAGCCGGATGCTGGTGCGGGTGCCCCGCGGCGGCGGCCTGGCACTGGCGACCGCCCTGCGCCGGGCCATCGGCCTGCTCAGCGCCCGCCACGATCAGCACCCGGTTCGTGTGCAAATGGACCCGTTGCACATAGGGTAATGCGCACACGGAACCGGAGGTGGGTATGCGGCGGCTACTCCTGGTGCTCATCCTGTTGGGACTCATCACGTTTGGCCTGCTGTGGCCGCGACTCTTCGATTCGTGGTCGGAGCAGGCTTCCGACGCCGCGGACCCGGTGGTGTTCAGCGAGTTCCGCGCCGACTTCACCGTCGCCGCCGACGGCCGCCTCGACGCGGTTGAGACCATCACCGCCGAGTTCCCCGCCGGGCGCCACGGCCTGTTCCGGTACTGGGATGTCGCCAACCCCAACGTTCCCGGCATCCGGCAGCGACCGCAGATCACCTCGATACTGCTAGACGGCGAGCCGGCCAAGTACGAGATGCTGTGGGAGAACGGCACGCGCTTCCGCGTCGCCAAGATCGGCGACCCCTACGTGTACCTGAGCCCGGGCACCCACCTCTTCGAGATCCGCTACACCATCGACGGGGTGCTCGACCCGGCCGACATCGGCGCCGACAGGCGGTTCGCGACGTCGGTCGGTTCGGCCGAAACCGCGGAGTCGGTGTTCTTCTGGAATGTGATCGCCCCGTCGTGGAACAACCGGATCCAGCGCGCCGACATCTCAATCACGCTGCCCGGCGAGGTCGGCCGCGTGCAGTGTGCGGTCGGCCACGGCGTCGGATCACCCTGCCGCGGTGCCAGCGCATCCGCGGGCACCGTACAACTGTCGGCGGTCAACCTGCCGCCGCGCACCCCGGTCACGGTGCGGGCCAGCCTCGACCTTCCGGCCCCGCCCCGCCACGAGCTGCCGTGGCCGCAGGCATGGGACGGAGTGTTGGGCCAGTCCGTCGCGGGGCTGGTCTGGGTCGGCGGGCTCACCGTCGCCGCGGCGCTGCTCGCCATGTGGTGGTACGGCCGAATCCTGGAGACCCCGCCCGGATTTCCGTTGCAGTACAGCCCTCCGGACGGCCTCGGCCCGGTCCAGACCGAATACATCCGCACCGAGGACGTGCCCGCCAACGCGCTCACCGCCACGCTGTTCCACCTCGCCGAACGCCGGCTGATCGCGCTGCAGCAGATCAGCGATAAACACTGGAAGATCCGCGGGATCGCCGACGAGGGGGCCTGGGCCGACGTCGATCCCGTCGGCGTCACGGTCGGTGCGGCGCTCAAGGTGCTGGGACCCGGTAAGGAGTTCGACGCCAAGCGGACCGTCAAGTCGGGCGAGCGGTTGAGCAAGGCTAAAACCGAGCTGGCCGCGGCAGCGCGAAATTGGGCGCTCGACGAGAAGCTGCTCGTCAAGAAGCGCTCCGAGTGGTGGCTGCGGGCGGCCAACGCCGCCGCGTTCGTGGTGATGCTGCTGTGCTTCTTTCGGTGGTTCGGCATCACCAACACGCTGTGGGCGTTGCCGTTCGCGGTGTTCTTCCTGTTGACGACGCCGGCCTGGTTGCCCGGTGTCGGCACCCGCCGCACCGCTGCGGGCCGCGAACTGTGGTCGCGCGCAGGCGGATTTCACCGCATGCTGGCCACCGACTCCGCCGAGAGCCGGTTCGACTTCGCAGCGCGCAAGGACCTCTACACCGCCTACATTCCGTTCGCGGTGGCCGCGGGTGCTGCGGCGCTGTGGGCCGAGAAGTACGAGGCGGTGATGGGTCAGCCTGCCCCCCAACCGGACTGGTATCACGCGCCGGCGTCGAGCGGGTTGGGTTTCACCAGCGGTTCCGGCGGGGCGAACTTCGACAGTTTCGAATCGGCGTTGTCGTCGTCGATCAGTGCCTACACCGCCTCGCAGTCGTCTTCGTCGTCCTCCGGTGGCGGCGGAGGCGGCGGTGGCGGTGGCGGTGGAGGAGGAGGTGGAGGCGGATCATGGTGAGGTTGCTGCTGATCGTTTTGCTGGTGCTCGCGGTGGCGGCGCTGGTCAGCTTTGTGTTGGGCTACAACAGGATTCGCGCCGCCGACATCCGGGTCGCCGAGGCGCTCTCGGGAATCGACGTGGAGTTGATGCGCCGGGCCTCGCTGATCCCCAGCCTGGTGCACACCGTGCAGACATTCGCCGCGCACGAGAAAGCCATCCTCGACCACGTCACCGACGCCCGCGCCGCGCTGGCGTCGGCGACGACGGGTAAGTCGGTCGCGCAGCGCAGCGCGGCCGAGAAGGAACTCGACAGCGCGTTGGTGCCGTTGCTGGCGCTCGGCCAGAACTATCCGCAGCTCAACTCGTCGCAGAACTTCCTGCAGCTGCAGAACAGCCTCGCCGACACCGAGGACAAGTTGGCGTTCGCCCGCCAGTACTACAACGACGCGGTCGCCACGGTGAACCAGCTGATCACCACGATTCCGTGGATGTTCGTCGCGCCGTTGGTCGGGGTGTCCGAACGCGAGTTCTACCAGACGCCACGGTGAGCGCCGCCGTCGTCTCACTAGACTGGCTCGGTGCGCATCGTCTTCGCCGGCACCCCGGAACCCGCCCTGCCGTCGCTGCGCCGGCTTCTCGAATCGCCACGCCACGACGTCGTCGCGGTGCTGACCCGCCCCGACGCCGCCGCGGGCCGGCGGGCCAAACCATCACCTTCGCCGGTGGCCCGCATCGCGCTCGAACACGACATTCCGGTGCTACGGCCGGCCCGGCCCAACTCCGATGAGTTCATCGCCGAACTGACCGAGTTGGGCCCGGACTGCTGCGCGGTGGTGGCCTACGGCGCGCTGCTGAGCGAGCAACTGCTGGCCGTGCCCCGACACGGCTGGGTCAACCTGCACTTCTCGCTGCTGCCGGCCTGGCGCGGCGCCGCGCCCGTGCAGGCCGCGATCGCCGCCGGCGACACCGTGACCGGTGCGACGACCTTTCTGATCGAACCCGCTCTGGACTCCGGCCCCGTCTACGGCGTGGTCACCGAGACCATCCAGCCGACCGACACGGCGGGGGATCTGCTTGAGCGGCTGGCAGTTTCGGGCGCTGCGCTGTTGGAGACGACGCTGGACGGCATCGCCGACGGTACGTTGACCCCGGTCCCGCAGCCGTCCGACGGGGTCAGCGTCGCCCCGAAGATCACCGTCGAGCAGGCCCGCGTGCGGTGGGACCTGCCCGCCCACGTGGTGGAACGACGCATCCGCGCCGTCACCCCCAACCCCGGCGCCTGGACGAAGATCGGCGACCTGCGGATCAAGCTCGGGCCGGTGACTGTCGACGGCGACGCAGAACCGTTGCCGCCCGGCACAATTCAAACTGACCGCAAAAGCGTGCGGGTCGGCACCGCGTCGCAGCCGGTGCGGCTCGGCGTCATCCAACCGCCCGGCAAGAAGCCGATGAACGCCGCCGACTGGGCCCGCGGCGCCCGGCTCGACGACACCGCGCAGGCGACATGACCAGACCCCGCCGCCCCCGCCCCGCGCGCCGTCGACCGCTCGACCCAGCCCGCCGCGCGGCCTTCGACGTGCTGCGCGCGGTATCGGAGAAAGACGCCTACGCCAACCTCGCGCTGCCCGCACTGCTGCGCGAACGCGGAATCAGCCGCCGCGACGCGGCATTCGCCACCGAGCTGGCCTACGGCACGTCCCGAACCCGCGGGCTGCTGGACGCGATCATCAGCCACGCCGCCGGACGCCACACCGACCGTATCGATCCCGTGCTGCTCGATCTGCTGCGGCTGGGCGCCTACCAGCTGCTGCGCACCCGCGTCGAACAACACGCCGCCGTGTCCACCACCGTCGAACAGGCCGGTATCGAATTCGACTCGGCCCGTGCGGGTTTCGTCAACGGTGTGCTACGCACCATCGCCGGGCGCGACGAGAGCGCCTGGGTGCAGCAGCTGGCGCCCGACAAGGCCGCCGATCCGATCGGTCACGCGGCGTTCGTGCACGCCCACCCCAGGTGGATCGCGCAGGCGTTCGCCGACGCGCTCGGCGCCGAGGCCGGCCAGCTCGAAGCGCTTCTGGCCAGCAATGAGGCGCGGCCCGCCGTGCACCTGGCGGCGCGCCCCGGCGCGCTGACCGCCGAGGAACTGGCCGCGCAGGTCGACGGCACCGTCGGGCGGTATTCACCGCACACGGTGTATCTGGCCGGGGGTGATCCCGGCCGGCTGGAGCCCGTACGCGCCGGCGCGGCGCTGGTGCAGGACGAAGGCAGCCAGCTGGTGGCCCGTGCGCTGACGCTGGCCGAACTCGACGGACCCGATACCGGCCGGTGGCTGGACCTGTGCGCCGGGCCTGGCGGAAAGACCGCGCTGCTGGCCGCCCTGGCCGCTGAGCAGGGCACGGCGCAGGTGACCGCCGTGGAACCCAACTCGCGGCGCGCTGAGCTCGTCGAGCAGAACACCCGGGGGCTGGCCGTCGACGTGCTGCGCGTCGACGGGCGCGATAGCGGTCTGGAACCCGGCTTCGACCGGGTGCTGGTGGACGCGCCGTGCACCGGGCTGGGCGCATTGCGGCGCAGGCCGGAAGCGCGGTGGCGCCGCCAACCCGACGATGTGCCGCAACTGGCCAAGCTGCAGCGCGAACTGCTGGCCGCCGCGATCTCGCTGACCCGGCCGGGCGGGGTGGTGCTGTACGCGACGTGCTCACCGCACCTGGCCGAGACGGTCGGCATCGTCGCCGACGCGCTGCGCCGCCACCCGGTGAGCGCACGGGACACCCGGCCGCTCTTCGCGCCCGTCGATCAGCTGGGTGACGGACCGTACGTGCAGCTGTGGCCGCACCGGCACGGCACCGACGCGATGTTCGCCGCCGCGCTCCAGATAAGGTGACGAACATGTCGAAGCCCCTGATCGCGCCGTCGATTCTGGCAGCCGACTTCGCCAGGCTGGCCGAGGAGGCCGCCGCCGTGAAGGGCGCCGACTGGTTGCACGTCGACGTGATGGACAACCACTTCGTGCCGAACCTGACCATCGGCCTTCCGGTGGTCGAGGCGCTGCTGCCCACCACCGACATCCCGATGGACTGCCATCTGATGATCGAGGACCCGAAGCGCTGGGCGCCGCCGTACGCCGAGGCCGGCGCCCACAACGTCACCTTCCACGCCGAGGCGACCGACAAACCCGTCGCCGTCGCCCGTGACATCCGCGCCGCGGGCGCCAAGGCCGGCCTGGCCGTCAAACCGGGCACCCCGATCGAGCCCTACCTGGAGATCCTTCGCGAGTTCGACACGATGCTGATCATGTCGGTGGAACCGGGCTTCGGCGGGCAGAAGTTCATCCCCGAGGTGCTTCCCAAGGTGGGTGTCGTGCGCCGCCTGGTCGACGCCGGCGAGCTGACCATCCTGGTCGAGATCGACGGCGGCATCAACGCCGACACCATCGAGCAGGCGGCGGCGGCCGGGGTGGACTGTTTCGTTGCCGGTTCGGCGGTGTACAGCGCGGAGGATCCCGCCGCCGCGGTGGAGTCGTTGCGCCGCCAGGCCGCTGCGGCGTCCACGCACCTTCGATGAACCTCGAGGCCGCGATGCGGCTGGCCGTCGACAAGGCCAACGAGGTCAAGGGCAGGACGTATCCGAACCCGCCGGTGGGCGCGGTCATCCTGGATCGCGACGACGAGGTGGCAGGCGTCGGTGCCACCGAACCGCCGGGCGGTCCGCACGCCGAGGTGGTCGCGCTGCGCAGGGCGGGGGAGCGCGCCGTCGGCGGCACCGCGGTGGTGACGCTGGAACCGTGCAACCACCACGGCAGGACCCCGCCGTGTGTGGATACCCTTGTCGCGGCGGGAGTTTCACGGGTCGCCTACGCGGTGACCGATCCGAACCCGGTGGCCGCAGGGGGTGCGGCGCGGCTGGGTGAGGCGGGTATCGAGATGCTCGCCGGTGTGCTGGCGACAGACGTCGCGGGCGGCCCGCTACGGGAGTGGCTGCACAAACAGCGCACCGGATCTCCGCATGTGACATGGAAGTTCGCCACCAGCGTCGACGGCCGAAGTGCGGCGGCCGACGGCAGCAGCCAGTGGATCACCAGCGAAGCCGCGCGCGCCGACGTGCACCGCAGGCGCGCGGTGGCCGATGCGATCGTGGTCGGCACCGGTACGGTGTTCGTCGACGACCCCGCGCTGACCGCGCGACGGCACGACGGTTCGCTCGCCGAGCGCCAACCGTTGCGGGTCGTCGTCGGCGAACGCGAGATACCTTCTGATGCAAAGGTTCTGAACGACGATTCACACACGATGGTGATCCGCACCCGAGATCCCAACGAGGTGCTCAAGGCGTTGTCGGACCGCACTGACGTGCTGGTGGAGGGCGGGCCGACGCTGGCGGGTGCGTTGCTTCGGGCGGGGGTGATCGACCGCATCCTGGCCTATGTGGCGCCGATCCTGTTGGGCGGCCCGGTAACCGCGGTCGACGACGTCGGTGTGCTGTCCATCGCCCACGCCCAACGATGGCGTTTCGACGGGATCGAACCGATCGGTCCGGACGTGATGCTCAGCCTGGTGCCCGCCTAATCGTCGCTATCTACTTCGGAGTCTTCTTCGGGTGACAGGGGCCGGTGCTCGATGAGGTCGCGGGTGCCCGATCCGAGCCGTTCGCGAAACGCCTGCACCGTGTAGCCCACCACCACCGCGTCGGGGGGGGGCCCCCCCCCCGCCCCGCCGGGGCGGGG